>CAIOKW010000265.1 GCA_903858975.1 Oligoflexia bacterium
ATCCATCTTTAATCATGCTCTCGAGATTCCGATTCGTCGCAGCTACGATGCGCACGTTCATCTCGATCTCGCGATTGGATCCAACTGGAGTGAATTTCTTCTCTTGAAGAACTCGAAGAAGTTTAACTTGCATGGACGCTGGAATCTCGCCGATTTCATCCAAGAAAAGGGTACCGCCTTCAGCGTATTGAAACTTACCAATCTTACGTGAATCAGCTCCTGTGAAGGCACCTTTTTCGTGACCGAAAAATTCGCTTTCCATCAAAGTCTCAGGGATAGCAGAACAGTTAACGGCAACAAAACGATTGTCTTTTCGTGGACCGTTGTAGTGAAGTGATTGAGCTACTAATTCTTTACCCGTTCCACTCTCCCCGCGAATTAACACAGCAGTCTCAACCCGAGCTAGTCGATCGATGACGCTGAAGATTTTTTTCATTTCATTGCTTTGGCCCACAAACTCATTTCCGCTGGGTAGGT
This sequence comes from Oligoflexia bacterium, assembly GCA_903858975.1. GTDB lineage: Bacteria > Bdellovibrionota > UBA1018 > UBA1018 > CAIMNF01 > CAIMNF01. The sequence goes on from CAIOKW010000265.1 coordinate 478, forward strand.
TAAATACCGGAGCAGAATAAGAAAGGGTCTTCACCATGTTCTGACTGCGGAACGCGAGGTCAATCATGTAAACCAGGTTGTCTGAGCGAACGGGCTTTTCAAGGTAGTTATAGGCCCCCAAGCGAGTGGCTTCTACTGCATCCCGAATATTTGAAAAAGCGGTGAGCATAATCACCATGATCGATGGATCGTGCGCCTTGATTTCTTTCAGCGCTTCAATTCCAGTCATACGTGGCATGTTCACATCCATCAAAACAAGATCAAATTGGCCAGCGCGCACACGATTGACCGCTTCTTCTCCATCGGCAGCCTGCTGCACTTCGTATTGTCCTTCCGCAAGAGCGGAAGCAACGGTCATTCTCAAATCAGCATCATCATCAACTACTAAGATTTTACGCATGGATCATCTCCTTTTTCATTTCTAGTTTCTTTTTAATTTTTTTTGTGGTGAGTCCTGGTTGAACCAGGTCCTTCTCACTGAGGTTCATCGGGAGGCGAATGAGGAAGCGGGTTCCTTCGCCGACCGTGCTTTCCACTGAAATGGTTCCCCGGTGGGATTCAATAAAATATTTTGAAAGATAAAGCCCAAGACCCGTTCCTTTGACTTTAATGGTCGTGTCGTTTTTAACGCGATAGAAACGGCTAAATAGATTTTGAATTTCAGATTCAGGAATTCCGATCCCTTGGTCTTGAATGGAAATCTCAATATTTTCTCCGATTTCACGAGTATGGAGCGAGATGCGGGTTCCTTCTGGTGAGTATTTGATCGCATTGTCAATCAGGTTACTCAGAACCTTAGTGATGAGTTCAGAGTCGATTCGAATCGGGAAAAGGGGCTCGAAATCAGGGTGGACAAGGATTTGCTTTGATTGGGCAGCAAAGCGATGCTTCATCACGATGTTCTCTAGGAGTTGATTGATATCTTTTGATTGCAGGTTTACGCGTAGTCCTTGGTTGTCGAGCTTGGTGAGTTCTAGAAGGGAGCCGATAAAATGATTCAACTCTTCGTTAGCGGAGAATAGGTGATTCATGGTCTCGATGTCTTTCGAATCTAATTTATCCGACAAGGAGCGTTTCAGTTGTTCGGTGAGCCCTTGAATTTTAGCAACTGGAGTCTTTAAATCATGGGTAACGAGTTGAAGAAAGTTTGTTTTCATTTCCTCGACTTCGAGTAGGACTTTGTTTTCCTTCTCAAGTTCGTAGCGTTTGCGATGCTCGGCATAGAGTCTGAGTGGAATCATGAGGTAGAAGCTAATCGTGAGTGAAAGGAATGGTGCACCCAGTGGGAGCCAGAGATCGCCGATGAGGGGAATGGATTGAAAGAGGATGACGGAAAGGAGTAAGGTGCCGACGATTAAAATGAGGGTGAAGGTGATCAGGCGGCTTGGGCGAATCCGAAGAGAGGCAAGAATAATAAGAAGAGAAAGAGTGAAGCAAAATACGGCGAGGATTGGAGAAGGGATTTCAGCAATCCCTTGGTGATTTAGAATTGAGTCTAAGATGTTCGCCTGAACTAAAACTTTCGGGGTGAGGCCACTATTCGATAGTGAACTCATGAGGGTGAAGTCGTTTGGATTATCTCGTTGAAATGTTCCGACGAGGACGATTTTGTCCTTTAAAGTGCCCGCTGGAATCTTGCCTTCGATGAGATCTACGAACGAATAACGAGGGTAAGAAAAATTCTCGTAGTTAGAGTCATAGACGACACCATTGTTCTGATGCATCCGAAGCATGAAGTATTGAGCGTCAGTTTCGTTAGACTTGTAGCTGCCAGGAGGATTGGCAACGGTTTCATTCGCATAGATTCGATTCGCGAGTGACATTTCAAATGCGAGTTTTTCGTAAAGAGAGATCAGAGCGCGACGAGTGACTTTGTCTTTTCCAAAATTAGTTCCATCTCGGTGAACAATAGCGACGGCTTGAGGGATTTGACTGAGCGGGTATGGAGCCGTGACTTCGCCGGTAAGGTCGTAAGGAATCCCGAGCATGAACGGAGTGCCCTGAGCATTCATTCGGACGGTAGAGCGATAGAAGTCTTGTAGAACTTCTGACTCAAAGCCCCGAGTATCAATGCGCTGAACCTTATTAAAATCGACTAAGTATCCGACTGCCTTCACTTCTTGTTTCTCAAAAGCCTCTACGGCGCGGAGGTGGGCTGAGAGGGGAAGGGGGCTCAATTCGTTCATTTGATTGAGGGTTTGATCATCGATAGTCACGATCGCAATTCGTTCATCGATCGAAGGCTTCCCGGAAAGCCATTGGCGAAGGTCATAAAGCGGGGCTTCGATAAAATTAAGGGGTGATGCCATCACGGTTGCGGTGATCACAGCAGAAAGAAGGAGCGGCAAGAGGGTATCTTGAAGCTTTGTGCGGAGGGGCTGAAATGAAGTGAAGGCTTTAATTTTCATCATAGGGCCGACCAGGCTTGACGCATGGTATCAATTTGACCCTGAAAAGTAAAGTGAAAACCTCAGGAATATCGTCTAAGGGCTGGTGATTTGAGCATCACTGAGGATGGGAATTCCCATATGATTAAAGTAAATTTGTTTAATTTTGGGAGAGATCAGGTTGGTCGTGGTTTCAGAGAAGAGAGGACTGGCTACGGCCTCTTCCACGGAGAGGATATTCTGAGCCTTCTCAAAACTTTTTTCTGCCTCGAGGCTCGATTTCGAACGAACCCCCTCGAAAATATACTGATCAAAAAATTCATTTTTGAAATTCATTCGGTTGTAAGAGGCCTCTCCACTATAGGGGAGAAGAAAGTCCTGAGGGGATAGGACCTTTGAGGTCCATGTGATCAGGGTGGCATGATACTCACCCAAATTCATGTATGCCGTATACTCCTGCCCCGGGAGGGCTGCGAGTTCTACGTTCATGCCCAGGTTCTGCGAGAGTTGGGATTGTAAGAGTTTTCCCATGCTGAGAAATGGCTCAGAAATGCCCGTTAAAATTCGAAAGGTGAAATTCTTTCCGATGATCACTCCCGACTTTTTTAAATGCTCGCGCGCTTGTTTTAGGTTCAGCTTCAAGACTTCTGAGGCCTTTGAACCCAAAATGGGAGGAGGAATGAGGGTTTCAATGCTTTTCAGTTGAGTGGCGTCACTGGGGATAAGTTTTGGAGTATCAATCGCCATTAAAATCGCTTTTCGAAAATCACGATTATTCATCGGGAATTTTGCGGTATTGAGACCCAGCAAGTGGACCCTCATGAGAGGGTGCTTTATCATTTCTTTGCTTCCCTTAAATTGGGGAAGGAGCTTCGGTGAGAGGTTCCATAAAAATGGAAAGGTTCCATCCTCGTATTTCTTGATCGCCTCTTGATGGTCTGAAATAAAATAGACATCCACCTCATCCACATTGGAATGCGTCTTAGGTAGATAATAGGGGTTTCTTTTTAAGATCGCTTTCTTGCCGAGTTCATAACTGTCAAATACGAAAGGCCCCGATGAAATCAAGACCCCAGCGCGCCACCAGTTTGATCCATATTTTTCAATTTGATCCTTACGGATGGGGAAAAGAGGCCAAAAAGCAGTGTTTTTTTCCCAGTCTTGAGAGGGTCTACGGAGCTTTATCTTCAGTGTTTGGTCGTCAACTGCTTTAATGCCCACATCGCTTGAGCTGAGTGTCTTCTTCGTGTTGTATTCACGCGCGTTTTCGATATCGAAGAGATAATAGATATAAATGGAGGTGGATTGCGGTGAAAGCAAGCGTAACCAAGCATCCGCAAAGTCCTGAGCGTAAATGGGCCGTCCATCCGACCACTTGGCGTCCTTCCTGATTTTGAAGGTATATTCACTGAGGTCTTTTGATTTGATCACAGACTCAGCAAGACCCGGAATCAGTTGATTCTTTTGGTAATCATATTTATAAAGCCCCTCATTTAAATTTAAAATGAGCGGAGCTTCGAGCATCGTCGAAAGCCCATTCCAATCCAGACTGACGGGCGCTTCGATCATTCTAAAGTTCAGGGTCTTCGCACGGGCATCATGCACAAAGCTCATGCTGATAAAGGTTAATGCCGTGAAAAGTTTCTGAATTCCCATTCCTCTATTTTACGTGGGAAGACACCGATCAATCAATGTCTTTTGGATAATCCGGTAAACAAGTGCTTTTCTTCGGTTCCCGCCCTGCAATGACCTTTTCGAGAACGACTTGGGACTCGGGACACGACCCTTCTGCCTTCTGGCCAGAATGAAGGTCAAGACGCATGTCTACCAAGTGATCACTCTCTGCAAAGGGAAGAGCGGGCTCAAATTGCAGCGCATGCTTCATGATGTCGATCCAAACGGGAAGGGCGGCAATCGCCCCAGTGAGACGAACGCGCTTGGGCGCCTTCTTGTTAGTCTTCTTAGCGGTCTTGAGCGCTTCCTCGATGACTCCCTGATCGAGTCCCACCCAGACCAAGGCCGTTAACTGAGGGGTGTATCCCACAAACCATGAGTCACGGTAATCATTCGTAGTGCCGGTCTTCCCTGCAGCGGGACGATCAAAACCTAAGAGCGGTGCAGAGGCCGCCGTTCCATTTGCAAATACATCTTGGAGTAGATAGGTCATCATGTCGGCAACCCCTGCATCAATTCTGGCCTTCGGGCGATACTCGCTTCTGTAAAACTCTGAACCATCCGGATTTTGAATCGCTTTAATAATGATCGGTTGATCTGCCTTTCCATGGTTCGCAAGCGTCATGTAAGCTTCCAAGAGCTCAAGAGGGCTCACCTCAACGCTTCCCAAAGTAACGGAGGGAACCTCTGGAACGACCGTTGAAATTCCGAGCATCTTTGCAGTTTCAGCGATCTCATGAAGGCCGACTCTTTTTGCAACTCGAGCGGCTGTCGTATTGATTGATTTTGCGAGAGCCGTTTTTAACGGAATCCAACCGAGCTTTTCTTTTTCGTAATTGGAAGGCTTCCAAATGGGTTGTTTTGGATCGTAGTTCCAGCCCCACTCTAGATCTTCAAGCGGGTATGCGGGGGTGTAAGTATTCCCACTTGGGTCTTCAATATTTCTAAAAGCACTCGCATAGACAATGGGTTTGAAGGTCGATCCCGCTTGTCTCTTCATATTTAAAATTCGGTTAAACGTACTTTGGGCATAGCTACGCCCCCCGATCAAAGTCTTAATTTCGCCTGTCGCTTGATCCACGGCCGCAACTGATCCTTGGAGTTCTAGGATTCCTTTTACGCCTAAGCGTTCTTCGAGTTGAGTGAGTCCTTTTTGTAGAGACTCCTGGGCCACTTGATTGAGTCCAAGATCAAGCGTCGTATAAACTTGGAATCCTAATTCTGGGATTTCGTTTTCTTCAAATCGATCCTTTAAGAGCCGAACGAGTTCCGCTTTCACGTAGTCTACGAAGTAGGGGGCACGATTTCCAGCTTGAGGTGCTTGAGCCAGTCGGATCGGATTTTTAAGTGCGAGGTTGAACTCTGGCTCGGTGATTTTTTTGGTTTCAAGCATTCGCTCGAGTACATATCGCTGGCGAGTTTTCGCGCGCTCAAGATGTCGATAAGGCGAGTAAAATGCAGGTCCTTTAATGAGGCCAACCAAAAGCGCGATCTCACCAGTATTGAGGTCGCTGACATTTTTCCCAAAGAAGTATTTGGCGCCCTCTGAAAACCCGCGGATTTCAAAAGAGCCAATTTGACCGAGGAATACTTCATTTAAGTAACGTTCAAAAATTTGCTTCTTTGAGTATTTAATTTCGAGAACGGGAGCAAGAAAGAGCTCATTGATCTTCATGAAAAGATTTCGATTTCGTCTCTCCATCAAGTTTTTCACGAGCTGTTGAGTGATCGTACTTCCCCCTTGAGAGAACGAGAGGGTTTTCAGATCCACGAATATTGCACGTAAGAATCCGCGAGGATCAATTCCAAAGTGGTCATAAAAACGATTATCCTCAGCAGCCATGACGGCGTTCGGAATTGCGCTTGGGAACTCTTCAAATTTTAAAACTTCGCGGATCTGTGACTTATCGGCGTTCAATGTCGCCACAAATTCTGGCTCAAGGTAGATTTCGTTCACGGGACCATTGTCAGAGGAAATGGATGAGAGCGGTGTCTCAAGAGCAGAGCCATCAAAGTGAAGGGTGATTTTTTTGTCCCTCAGTTTCAGGGTCGGGTGATTCTCGGGAATCAGAAAGTTAGGATACTGAGTGGAGTGAAGCGTGAAGCTGAGGTCGGTCCCCGAAGTGCGGGGAGAGTAGCCTAAGGAGTGGAGCTTGCGTTCCACGGCCCCTCGAGCGAGCGGGGGAGCAACGCGCGTCACATTCGAATAGATGCGGGTCGGAATAAACTCACTCGGTGAATCAAAAGCCAACTCTACCTGACGAAAGAGGTAGAAAAAAAAGACTCCGAAACCGATCATGAGCAGAAGAGAGAGCACCACAAACCCGGTGCGATTTTTGGCCAATTTATTAATTAATTTCATTCTTTATCCTTGACTCAATCAATATGCGCCTCGTATTTTCGGAATTCAAGGAGAGATCACTTATGACATTTTTTGCAACTGCGTCACGCTCTGTAACGCTTAGTGTTTTAACCCTGGGGCTCATGGCCTCTGGAGCTCAAGCTTTGGATCTCGATTGGCACGGACAGTTCCGTGGTGAAACCAATACGATCTTTGGTTACACCCATGGTGTGGCGGCTGGAAATGGCTACACGATTCCGAATAATGGCGATTCTACGGCAAGCTTTCAAAATCTATTCTTTCGTTTGAAGCCGCGAGCCCTCGTAAACGATAATATATCGATTCATTCAGACATTTGGTTCGGAGCGCCCGACACGGGTTTGTTCGGGAGCAATGGTTCAACAAATCATGTGAATAACTCGATCGCGGGGAACTCCATCGTGAGCGCTGAAGAGTTCTATGCAGAGCTCGCAAGTGACTTTGGAACGGTACGCGTCGGTCGTGTTCCACTTCAGTATGGACTCGGGCTCGTATGGAACAATGATCCATCTGACTTTGATCGCCTTCCTTCTAATGGAGATGCGATTACTTTAGTGACGAAGCTCGGTGCATTTAAGTTCATGCCATCGATTGTGAAGTATCAGGATCACTATAGCAGCTCGTCGCCGGCGGGAGCATCTGCAAAAGGTAGCGCGGGCGTCAGTGATTACGCACTCGCACTCGCTTACAACAATGATGACGAGCAGCTCGATGCAAGCATCCTGTTCATGCGTAGACTTGCAGGTCAGAATGCGAACGTGGTGAACCCGCTTCAGACGACCGGAACCTCAGGCTTCGCCTATAACCTTTGGGATTTCTATGCGCGCAAGAAAGCCGGGATCTTCACCTTAAAAGCAGAACTTCCACTGACTTCTGGGATTTACGCAGGAACCACTTATTCAAGTGTTTCGGGCGTGTTGAATGCGGATGCAGATTTGAATGATCATTGGAAATTGAAACTCAATGCTGGGTCAGCGTCGGGTCAAGCGAGCGGGTCTTCAGGAAAGTTGACTGCATTTTATTTCCATCCTGATTATCGCCCAGGTCTTCTCATGTTCAATTATAACTTCAAGAGCATTGCTACGAACTCTGGCTCTCCTTATGACAATGGAATCACAAACGCGCGATTCCTTGCTCTTTCTGCGGATTATACCAGCGGGAAGTTCTCTCATGAGTTTAAAGGGATTTATGCTTTAGCGGATCAAGTGGCTGATGGAAGCACAGCTCCTTATTTCAACACCTACAGCGGACGCTATGAGACTCCAGTTGCTGGTCAAGCCCAAGAAAAGGGCTTAGGCTTTGAAATGGATTATCTCCTGGGTTACGAGTGGGATGAAGCAGTGAAGTTTGGCGTAAATCTTGGCCTTTATTTCCCTGGAAAGTTTTATGACTATTCAGCAGCAGCGACTCCGAATACCAGTAAAACAGTATTTGGAACCAACCTGAATATGCTCGTGAAGTTCTAAATCGATCACGATAAGTGGGGGCGTCGCAAGTGCGGCGCCCCTTTTTTTTTATAACCAGCCGTTCAGTTTGTACCAAGTTGCTGTTTGGTGAATTCCGGTTTCCATCGTGTACTTGGGCTTGAAGGCCAAGCGATCAAATGCTCTTTGTGGAGAACAGATCCAGTAATCTGGATTCAGTTCATTGAGCTTGTCTCGATTGAGAGGCAAGGTGCGGTTCAATAGTTTTCCCATTACGGATCCCCCTGCGGCGAGCAGGGTAACGAGACCGCCTGGCACTTTTACTCGAATCGGGTTTACCTTCAGTTCTTTAGCGATGAGACCCATGATGCGCTCATAGGTATAAATCTGGCCGTCGCTGACAAAAAAGCGATCTCCTCGCTCAAAGCATTCAGGCGAACAGGAAAGGGAATTTACAAGAACCTGGATCAGGTCTTCTACGTGAATCGCACTGTAGTACTTGTGTCCTGTGGGGGTTCTGGCTGGAAGGATGGGCATCCAGTTTTTATGGATCGACTTAAAAAACAGAAATACGTTTTTGTCTCTTGGGCCATAAACCATTGGCGGACGAATCACGATGAAGGGGAGTTTTCCTTTCAGTTCATCGAGGTACAACTCTCCACGAAGTTTACTTTCTCCGTACATCGATACCGGGTGATCCATATCATCCTCGGTTTTAGGCGCAAGCCCAACGCTCGGGCCGCCTGCTGCAAGGGATGAGACATAAACAAAGCGAGTGACGGTGCCCGAGGCAACCGCAGCTTGAGCGAGGTTGTGCGTACCTTCAGCGTTGAACTTAAAATAAGTCTCACGATCTTGAGCGGCCGTGAGTCCTGCCAGGTGATAAACGGCATCCATATTCTGGCATGCACGCTTGAGTGAGTCCTGATCAAGGATATCCCCGTTGACGCGCGTAAAGTTAATTCCTTTGAGGAACTCAGCTGATGCACTTGGTCTCATGAGTGCAAAAATTTCGTGACCTTCTTCGGCAAGAGCGGCCACTAGGCCGCTTCCAATAAATCCGCTTGCTCCGGATACTAAAATTCTCATAACCTCTTTTATAGCATGCAATTAAAGAAAATGCGTATCACCGTTTTAGGGTCGGGAACCTCCACGGGGGTACCTTTGATCCACTGCAAATGTCGAGTTTGCAGATCGAAGAACCCCAAAAATAAGCGTCTGAGAACCTCGCTTTGGATTGAAGTGGGAGGGAAGAGTTTATTGGTGGATGTGTCGCCTGATTTTCGGCAGCAAGCCCTTCGGTCAAAAATCCCACGCATTGATTCCATTCTCATCACGCATCCTCATGCGGATCATATTGGGGGCTTGGATGAAATCAGGAGCTACAATTTTATACAAAAAGAGCGCATTCAAGCCTATGGGCATGAGTGGAGTCTTCGAGAGTTACCCTCACGGTTTCCCTATATTTTTAAGGGAACGAGTAAAATAGAGGGCGGCGGCATCGCTCAGATTGATCTTCACGAATTTTCGCTTCACGATGAATTCTTTGATGTATCAGGAATCCAAGTAAAGCCCATTGAGCTTCAGCATGGCTCTGAGAAAGTGGCTGGCTTTAGGATTGGTGATTTTGCTTATTTAACGGATTGCCATCTGATTCCCGAGGTTTCCATGGAAAAGCTCCACGGACTTTCGTACCTCATTCTTGATTGTCTCAGAATGTCAAAGCATGACACCCATCTTCATTTTGATCTCGCACTGGAATATTCTCGAAGAATCGGCGCAAAAAAGACAATTTTCAACCATTTGAGTCACGATTTTGACTACGTTTCTTTTTCAAGAAAGCTCCCTAAAAATACGGCATTAGCGTATGATGGGATGATTATTAACGTTAAAGGCAAATGAATAAGGAGCCCTTATGATCGTTGGCGTACCTAAGGAAATTAAGAATAAAGAAAACCGTGTATCAATGGTAGTGGCGGGCGTTCGCGCTCTCACTCATGCAGGACACAAAGTCCTCGTTCAAGCCGGAGCTGGAATTGGCGCCGGGATTACGGATCAAGAATATGCAGCAGCGGGTGCAACGATCATTGATTCGGCAAAAGATGTTTTTGCAAAAGCAGACATGATTGTAAAAGTGAAAGAACCCCTTCCTGAAGAGTATGATCTTCTTCGTGAAGGACAGATTCTTTATACTTATCTCCATTTAGCAGCGGATGAGCGCCTCACGAAAGCGCTACTCGAGAGAAAAATTGTAGGGATTGCCTATGAAACCATTCAGCCGGCAGATGGATCCCTCCCCTTGCTTGCTCCGATGAGTGCAGTGGCGGGTCGTATGGCGACCCAAATTGGCGCAACTTATCTTCAAAAAGATCATGGTGGTAAAGGAATGTTGCTTGGCGGAGTGACTGGCGTTGCTCGTGCCAACGTTACGATTCTGGGCGGCGGTGTAGTCGGAGTCAATGCTGCTAAGATGGCGATTGGTTTGGGAGCGAAAGTGACCATTCTCGACGTGAATGTGGATCGACTTGAATATCTGAATGATATTTTCGGGAACTCGATCCATACCCTTTATTCGAACAATGAGCAGATTGAAAAATCAGTGATTGAGTCTGATCTCGTCATTAGTGCGATTCTGATTCCAGGCGCAAAGGCTCCAAAACTAGTCACTCGCCAGATGGTTTCTAAAATGCAACCAGGCGGCGTAATTATCGATGTGGCCGTGGATCAAGGGGGAGCGGTTGAAACCTGTCGTCCAACCTCACACGAGCATCCTACTTTCACTGTGGATAACATTATTCATTATGCGGTTCCGAACATGCCAGGTGCAGTACCCCGCACTTCAACCTACGCCCTCACGAACGTAACCTTGAAGTATGCTCTGACTCTTGCCAATCTAGGTTGGAAAGAGGCTGTAGCAAAAGATGCGGCCCTTTATAAAGGCGTGAACCTCAGTCACGGTAAACTGACCTATAAGGCAGTGGCTGAAGATCTAGGGTTGCCTTACGACACACTCAAGATCTAAACTTATCTTGAGATGAACAAACTTGGACTCATTTTAGGCTTACTCAACACCGTGGCGATTGCTGCGGTGTTGGGTCTTTTTGCTTATACGAAGCTTGTCTATAAGCATGCTCCGATTACGGAAGATAAAGAGAGAGCTAAGCTAGCGCTTAAAGCGAATGTTTCAGCTTTGAACGCAAATGAGAAACGGGTCATGGTGCAGCTGGATCCGATCACCGTAAACTTGGATCCCTTCACAGGGGCGGATGGTAAGCCAAAAATTCATTATGCTTCGATGACGATCGCTGTGGAAATTCGAAGTGCAAAAGATCAAGCCAAGTTCGATGCTGCAAAGCCTGTGGTCATGGATAAGATCATTCAGGGCTTATCCAAAAAGAAATTCGAAGATTTAAATCAAGTTCAGGGCCGCTATGTTTTTCGATCCCAAGTGATTGATGCGGTAAATGAGTTTTTAGCGGGACCGATAGTGACCGAAGTCTATTTTAGCGAATTCATGCTTCAGTAGTTACATTTTTACTTTGGCTTCAAAAGTGGCACCCGGATCCACTTGAAGACTCGGAGTTTTAACGCTTCCTAAAAGGCGCCCGCGCTCGGTGACCCATACCTTTTGTGTGGAGTGAATTTCCCCTTTCATAAAACCATCAATGATCAAGGTTTCTGAAATGATTTTTCCATCCACCACTGAGCCTTCTTTTAAAATGATGATGCTTCCTGGAGCGCCTCTGATTTCACCTACGATTTTGCCGTAAAGGTGCAATTCACTTTTGATCTCGATGGTGCCCTCAAGGTTCACATCCGATGCAATCACGGTCAGCTCACTTCTTTGAAGGTTCTTATTTTCCATATTTAAACGTTTGATTCAAAATGAGCTTGTTGTTGAGGTCAAAAAGAAAAACCTGAACTTCGCTCAGTTGTTTAGTGGACTCATAAGGACCAAAGTGGGTCTTCAGAACGCGGAATCGTGCGACTGAGAAATATTCTCCCCGATTCACATCAAAGAGTGCTGATCCGCTTGAGGTGTTTAACACGCCTTCCGGGTGTGCAAAAAGTCGATCATTGGCGCGTCCCAATGCAACGATATGCCCTTGCTGGCTTCCTTTTCCTGGATCCTTATAAACGACGTTTACTGAAAAATTTGCATACTTTCCTTGCCAGTCCAGACGAGCATCTTCGAGTCTGATGGGAGCAGAATCATTGGAAGCGGGAGCAGTGATATTTTCTGCCAGGCCTGACCATACGCCACTTTTGCCTTCGAGTGGTTCACCTGCAGCAGGTGCGGGCTTTTGATCACTTGCTTTTGAGTCAGCCGCACCGGTTTGCTTCGCTGGAGCCTGGGTGATGACGGGAGCGGCAGACCCCTTTTTTTCTAGAGCAATTTTTAACTCCTGCACTTCGTTTTCAAGTTCTGAAACGAGCTCAGGTCGAGCAGAGCGCTCAGAGAAGTATTCTCGAACGGCAAATACTGATGAAACAATAGAGATCGCAAGGAGGATCCAGGCTGACCATGATGCGCGGTAAATCCAATTGAGAGGCACTTTAAAGGTACGAGGGTTCAGGTTTTCGTGGTGAACTTGAACTGTCAAAACCTTGTCAGTATTTTTCATTTTCGACATTTAACACTAAAGATAACATTTTGTTTCTTATAGGGTCAAACCTCATCAAGATTTTCTGGAACTTTTCCGATCTGAGTAGTGATGAAGATCCTATTCGTCGATAACAGTGCCGATCTGCAGCAAAAATACATTGAACCACTTCGTAAAAAGGGGTGGGGAGTCGTTCGTGCGAGAAGCGTTGAAGACGCCGACCGAATGATGATTCTGCATGGTGAAGGACTGGATGCGATCGTTGTCAGCGAAAAGTTTGTGTCATTTGCCGAGAGAAATGAGCCAAGCTTTGTGGTTCTTACGAATCAATGGAGCGAAAAAGAAATTGCTCAACATCAGGCATCGAAGAATCCAGCTCTCGCGTATGTTGCTTTCAGTGATGGAATTGAAAAACTTTACAGTACCTTCAAGTATCAGAGTGGTTCAGAGGTCGTTCAATCTACGGGAACCGATGGAGTTCCAGTAGTAGCGCTTTCTCTTGAAAATGTTACCGGTGTTCTCGCAAGGCCAGAGCCTACCCGAACGTATACGAAATCTTTGAGCCTCACTGCTCCATTAATTTTATTAGGCGGAGTGGACACTCGTGCGAAGCCTGAAGTGGAAGTCATGGATGAGCAGCCATCCATTGAGCTAACGACCCCGGAGTCGGTACCAGAAAGTAGCACTGTTATCCTTGAGGCGACACAGGTTGCAGAGGCTCTAGGGCTTTCTGATGTAGGTGTTCCACTTGAAGACGTTTCTCATGATTTTAGTCTCGAAACTGAAAGTCCATACGAGAGTGGAGATTTGACCCCGTTTTCGACTGATTTATCCTTGGAGCAGGCTCCGCCGCTCAGTCGCCCTGTGGTGACCGGGAGTGGTGGTGACATCGAAACGCTGAAAAGCTATTTGGCACTCCGTGAGCAGGATGTGGCTCTGTTGTCAGGGCAGTATCGGTCTTCTCAGGAGCGAGCGCGCCAGCTTGAAATGCAAGTAAAACTGGAAAAGGCTCGAAGCAGTGAGCTTCAGCAAATGCTGATGAGGCATGAGCAAAAAATTAAATCATACGACCAAGAAAAGCAGGTTGAGCTTGAGGTGATGGAAAAGCAGTTAGATGACCTCAATCAGCAACTGAAGGATCGCACGGAAAAAGTCCGAACCTTTGAAGCAAAGCTGAGAATCACTTCTGAAGAAGTGAGTAAGGTAAAGGATCGCGTTCGTGTGGACATTCGTCGAATTCGAGTACGCGAGAAAGAATTAGAGAGTCAGCTCGAGGTCTTGAAGAAGGATTCAAGTGCTCTCCTTCAGGCTCGGGACGAAAAGATCTTAGAGCTCAAACGAAAAGTGGATTTGCTTGAATTCAACATGGAACTCGTTCAAGAGCAGTTCCAAAGGGAGCGTCAGTCATCTGATGATCTGAAAATGCGTCTCAAGGATGCGGCCCAGGTCATGAAACAGGCGAATGGGCTTTTAGAACAGTAGTCGTTCGCATTATTCACTATCTCAACGCGCCGCATGATCTGTAAACTCTGACTACATGATGGTCGTGGCAGTTATTCCCGCCCGTTATGGATCAACCCGTTTGCCGGCAAAGCCTTTAGCCGATATCTGCGGCAAACCCATGATTCAGTGGGTTTATGAAAATACATTAAAATCAAAACTTTGCACACGTGTCTGCATCGCGACCGACGATGAGCGCATTGCTGTAGTGGCACGGAGTTTTGGCGCTGAAGTCGTTATGACTTCTGCAGATATTCAAAGCGGAACGGATCGCATGGCTGCAGTCGCGAACCTGATTCCGGGTGAGGTGTTTGTGAATGTCCAGGGGGATGAGCCTTTGATTGATCCTGCGGCCATTGACCTCGCGGTTGCACCAGTCATCGCTGGAAATTATGATCTCGCATCTTTGCGAGTGCCGATAAAATCGATTGAAAGTCTCAATAACAAAAATGTCGTAAAGGTCATTGTCGATGACCACAATCGAGCGCTCTATTTTTCTCGTTATCCGATTCCCTATTCGAGGGTCGAGCCTGAGCAAGCGAAACCTCCCTACCTCTGTTTTCAGCATGTGGGTGTCTACGCATATAAAAGAGAAACCTTACTCAAAGTCAGCGCACTTCCGGCCAGTGATTTAGAAAGAGCGGAGAGCTTGGAACAATTGCGCGCGATGAAAGCAGGAATTGCGATTGGCGTTTTTGAGACGAATTTTGAGTCCGTAGGGGTAGATACGGAAGAGGACCTTCAAAAAGTTAGAAAAATTTTAGGTGGGAAACAACAT
>CAIOKW010000266.1 GCA_903858975.1 Oligoflexia bacterium
GAACTTAGCGATTGCCTATCAGCTCAACTTTAAGCAACGTTCTTTGATCATTGATCTTGATTTCCAAAGTCTCGGGGATCAAAACATTATTTTAGGCCTCAATCATTCAAAAAATATCGTCGATTTAACGAAGGCTCAAGTCTCTACTTGGGACCCTAAAGCCATGACGCCTTTTATGGTGAACTCACCTCAGGGCTTTAGTTTCATTGGGGCTCCCCGAGAAGCAGCCCTGGCTCGAGATATTGATTTAGACGGACTCGGGAAATTTTTAAAGGCTGCGACCAGTGTATTTCCTTGGATTGTGATTGATTGCGGAAACGGAACCGATCCCCACGCTTTGAAGGCGATGGAACAGGCTACACTGATTTATGTGGTGACGACGCCTGATGTGATCGTGATCAATCAAACGCGCAGAATCCTGAGCAAGATTCAGGAGCTTTTATTTCCGCCTGAGATGGTTCAAGTAATCGTGAATCGCTTCTCTCCTTCGAATGTAATCAACCCGCAAATGATTCAAAAGAATCTAAATAAGGCGCCTTTTTTTGCGATTCCAGAAGAGGCCGTGACTTGTGAGTCGTCTCTCTCGAAAAGTCAGCCTTTTACGCTTGCCAATCCAGGTGCGCCGATTTCGAGAGCCTTCTCTGACTTAGTCCGTCGAATGGATCAGACAAAAATGCTCGATCAGCTCGCAAAACTGAATAAGCCAACGGGAGTTGCCCAAAAGCTACAGGTGATTCAAGGTGGAGCGAATGCAGATATTGTATCTGCAGGTGACGCGAATGCGGCCTTGCTTGCCCGTTCCAAATCAGGTCCTGTTGACCCCTGGACGAATATGAAGCTCAGGCTTCATAAGGCCCTCATTGATGTGGTCGACATGAAGAAGATGAATGCGGATGTGAGTGATCCGAAGCAAAAAGAAGTGCTTCGAGAAAAAACACAAAAGGCGATTTTAGATGTACTCAACAAAGAGGATATTTCAACGCTTTGTCCGACTCGTGAGCTTCGGGCGCAATTAGTAAAAGAAGTTTTGGATGAGGCTTTAGGGCTTGGGCCACTTGAGGATTTGCTTGCGGATGATTCTGTGACGGAAATCATGGTGAACGCGCGTGATCAAATTTATGTTGAACAGGCGGGTAAGCCAGGGCTCTCTAAGGTGACCTTCTCAAGCGAGCAGCAAATGATGAACGTCATTGAAAGAATTGTGACCCCACTCGGGAGACGAGTGGATGAGAAGACACCCTATGTCGATGCGCGCTTGGCAGATGGATCACGGGTTCACATTATTATTCCGCCGCTGGCACTTCGCGGTCCCACCATCACGATTCGAAAGTTCCCTAAAAAGAGAATCATGGCATCCGATCTCGTGAAGTTTGGTTCCATGACCCCTGAAATATCGGATTTCTTAAGAGCCTGCGTTGAAGCGAAATTAAACATTGTGGTCTCAGGCGGTACTGGTTCCGGTAAAACGACACTTTTAAATGTTCTCTCAAATTTTATTCCCGCCACTGAGCGAATTATCACGGTGGAAGATGCCGCCGAATTACAGTTAGGCCAAGACCATTTGGTGAGACTGGAGACTCGACCTAAAAACATTGAGGGCGAGGGTGAGGTTGCGATTCGAGATTTGATTAAATGTTGCCTTCGGATGCGGCCCGATCGAATTGTGGTTGGAGAGTGTCGAGGCGGTGAGGCACTCGATATGCTTCAGGCCATGAATACGGGGCACTCAGGTTCTTTGACGACAGTTCACGCTAACAACCCGCGTGAATGTATCGGTCGTTTGGAAACGCTCGTGATGATGGCCGGTATGGGCCTCCCTCTCAAAGCAATTCGAGAGACCGTTGCCAGTGCCGTGAACCTGATTATCCAACAGTCTCGCCTCACTGATGGATCGCGTAAAGTTACCTATGTGTCAGAAGTCTTGGGAATGCAGGGCGAAACCGTCACCATTCAGGACATCTTTATCTATAAGCAAGAAGGACTCGATAAAAACCGTAAGATTATTGGCAGGTTTGTGCCGACGGGGTTCATTCCTAAATTCGTAGAAGAAATGGAAGC
>CAIOKW010000267.1 GCA_903858975.1 Oligoflexia bacterium
ACTGGAAATCCCGGGTCACTTCTCGGTGGAAATCAACAAACACCTTCGGCTGATAGCCGTCGAACTCCCAACCGCTCACTTCTTCATGGAGTTTCTCATTCCACGAATGGGACGTCGGGCAGACCTCATTGTCCTCTATGCCGGCATTGTTTTTGTAGTGGAGTACAAGACTGGCGAAAATCGGTTCGATCGATCAAGCCTGGATCAGGTCTACGGTTACGGCCTCGATCTCAAGCACTTCCATGAAACAAGCCATGACCTCCCAGTAGTTCCAATCTTAGTCGCGACCGAAGCTTTAGCCTGTCAGTTACAGCCGGTTCAATGGGACGCAGATAATCTGGCAAGCCCGTTACGATCGAATGGGAACCAATTAGGTGAAATCATCCAACGGGTTGGCAGCCTGTTCCTTCGGCCGCAGATTGATGCTGGCCGCTGGCTTTCTGGTCGATATCGCCCTACGCCGACTATCGTCGAAGCAGCTCAGGCGCTCTACCGTGGACATGAGGTGGAGGAAATTTCTCGTTCTGAGGCTGGTGCGGAGAACCTCACCCGGACCGCAGACTATGTGACCCAGGCAATAGAGACGGCAAAACGTGAGAGCCGTAAGATCATCTGTTTTATTACGGGCGTTCCTGGTGCCGGAAAGACGCTAGCCGGTCTTAACCTCGCCACCGCGCGGCAACGGCTCCATCAGGATGAGCACGCCGTATTCCTTTCTGGTAACGGGCCACTAGTTGATGTTTTGCGTGAGGCCTTGTCCTTAGATGCTATCGTCCAAAGTAAAGAGCTAGGTAAGAAGACCTCCAAGGTCGAGGAGGATCGGCGGGCGTCGGCTTTCATCCAGAACATTCACCACTTCCGAGATGATGCACTAGCTTCAAAGTCTGCGCCGATTGAGAAAGTCGCGGTATTCGATGAAGCTCAGCGTGCATGGGATGTTGAGCAAACCTCGAAGTTCATGCAGCAGAAGAAAGGACAGCCAGGGTTCTCAATGTCAGAGCCCGAGTTCCTTCTCAGCGTCATGGATCGACACGCAGACTGGTGCGCTATCATCTGCTTGGTAGGGAGCGGTCAGGAAATCAACACCGGAGAGGCAGGCATCGAGGAATGGCTACGGGCTTTGGAACGTTCATTCCCTCAATGGCATGCGCATTTGCCTGAAAACTTGAAACACTCGTCGCGGATACATCACGAGATCACTACTCCCGACCTTCATCTTGCGACATCAATCCGATCCTTCCGAGCAGAACGCCTGTCTGACTTCGTAGCCCACGTTATTTCCGGAGATGCCGAAGCTGCCCGGCAAGTCGCAGCCAAGTTGCCTAACTATCCCCTTTTCGTCACCCGAGATCTGGATGCTGCGCGGAAGTGGTTACGTAGCAAAAGGCGTGGGCAAGAACGCATGGGATTGTTGGCATCCTCGAATGCGGCACGCCTCAAGCCTCATGGTATTTTCGTTAAAGCCAAGATCGAGCCCGCTAAGTGGTTTTTAGCTCCGTCGGATGACGTGAGATCCTCTGATGCTTTGGAAGACGCAGGAACTGAATTCGATGTGCAAGGCCTGGAGCTAGATTGGGCGTGCCTGTGCTGGGATGCCAATTATCGTCTCGGAGAAACTGGCTGGGAGGCCTTCCAATTCAAGGGGACCCGCTGGCAGTCCGTCAATGATGGAGCGCGTAAGGCCTATATAGCTAACTCATATAGAGTTCTGCTGACGCGAGCTCGTCAGGGTTTGGTCGTCTTTGTACCTGAAGGTAGTTCGGACGACGCTACTCGAGAGCCCGATTGGTATGATGGTATTTATAATTTTCTGGTCGATTGTGGGATGCAGAGGCTTCTCTTTAATTTTTAGCCCTCAAGAGCAGGTGTAAGCATGACTGCGTTTGTAAAAATATATTCAAGAATATTGAAGCTTAACCTTAGATCTGTTTTTGCCAAATTATTATGGCGTCCTTCGACCAAAACAAGAGTTTATTAATTAGGCGACCTCTATTCGTATTTAATGGGTTTATAGTCGGAAGCACATATCATGCGCCACGCCGTAGCTCCTCTCAGCGTTTGTCTTTTCTTAGCTTTCGCCGGTGTCTCGTTAGCCGAGGAAGATGCCTTCAATGGTATCAAACTGTTTGAGCGGGGGGAATATTCTGCTGCATTCGATGCATTATCTCCATTGGCAAAAGCTGGAGATCCGAGAGCTCAGTATTACCTGGGCGAGATTTATCGCCAGGGTCGAGGTCACGCCCAGTCAATTACGGATGCGCTAGATTTATTTAAACACTCGGCAGAGGCTGGAAATGCTGACGCATTGAATGCTTTGGGAGAGCTATATCTTGCCGGCATCGGTGTGAATAAGGATACAGAGCGTGCCAGAGTTATGTTTGAAAAGGCTATTTCTGGGTCCTCACTCAAGGCTTACATTAATCTTGCGTATCTCTACTAACATAAAACTTTAAACTAGCGAGGCGAGGATGGGTGAAATGAACACTTGCGGATTACATGGTTCCTACGGCGGTATCAGATGCCCTGATTGCGAGCGAGCAGAAATTGCACGGGAGAATAATCGATTGCTGGAGCGACAATTTAAAGAGCAAAGTGCAGCAACTCAAGCCGCAGAAGATAGGGCTAGGTACCAAGCTGAGAGAATTGCTCAGGAACAAGCAGATGCTAATTATGCTTTGATTAAAATTGAAACACTTCGATTAAATGAGGCGAGAAAACAAACTCAACTCATAAAAGAAAATGGTATGACGATTGAGGATGCATATCAAGAAGGTTATGGTTGGGATTGGATAAACCGTGTAGAAAACAAAAATGCACTCAAAAATGTTGTAAATGAGGAGGGATTGATTGCGAAAATAAATTATGAAAAGCCATTCATTTCCGCTAAGCTGAACAAAGCGTTCGATGATGGTGTATGGCAAAAGATAAGGGATGATTTTGGAGAAACACTTGCAATAGATGGGGACTGGTTGAGGAATGAAATCTTGCAACAAGCATCTAATGGAGAGCAAAGTATTAGCGTTTCTTTTACTACGAACTTTTCTAATGGGCGGGAATTCACCTTTGAACGGTCATTTAGTTTCGTAAAGGAAGCCGTTGATCGTTTAACGGGAAAGATGTATTTTGAAAACTTAGTTGGAGAATACTTTGAGCTTCCTTTTGACGATGAGGCGTTATCAAGCGAATACATGAACGCATTCGAAAAATGGCAGACAAAATATTTAGAAAAACAGAATACGGAGAAAAAAATACAAGAGCGTCTTGATAATTTCGCTGCTGAAGATATTGCAGAGCAAGCACAACGGGATGCAAGTGCAAGGAGAAAATCTTTTAT
>CAIOKW010000268.1 GCA_903858975.1 Oligoflexia bacterium
ATTCTCAAATCATTGTCGACGTAGGGAGAATTAAAGAGCGGAGATGAGAGTGAAATCGCCGAGGTGCAATCACCCCGTGTTAATGCGTTATTGATTTCAACTTTAATTTCAGCGCGGTCAGTTGAGTTTGAAAGGTCATACGGCCCGCCACCACACCCGACGAATAGAACACTAAGAAAGAGAATGGATAAATGCGACAAGCCTCTCGCAACCTTGAAGGAGCGTACTCTCGTCTGTTGCGAAACTGAGGCGAATACAGGTGGGCGCTCCGAAGTCGACTCCGGACACCACCGCAACTTGAGCTTCTTGTAGAAGTCTTTCAGCAAAACCATTTGCATCCTGATTCCCGGTTAAAACCTTTTTGCAATCCACAAAAAGATAGAACGCGCCTTTTGGCTCGTACACATCGATTTTCGCCGATTTCCTCAGGACTTCCAACGCTAAATTACGTCTGTGTAAATATTCCTTAACCTGAGGCTCAAATAGGATTGCGGGCTGCTTGAGTCTTGCAATTGCAGCCGCCTGAGAGAGTGAACAAATACCAGAGGTTGAGTGCCCTTGAAGGGCAATCAATGCTGAAGTCATATGATCCGGCGCAACCGACCAACCCACACGCCATCCGGTCATTGCGCCACTTTTTGACAATCCATTGACGGTAATCGTTCGACTCTGAAGATTCGGGCAGGCTTCTAGAAACGAGCACCATGTGCCGGGTTCAAATTCAATAAGGTCATAGATTTCATCACTGAGAATCCAAACCTGTGGATGTTTTTCTAAAACCTCACCGAGCGCTTGAAGAGTATGCTTGGAATAAAGAGCGCCCGTAGGATTGGACGGAGAATTAATAATAAACAGTTTTGTCTTTGGCGTGATCGCCGCCTCAAGATCCTTTGGAGTCAACTGATACTCAGAATCGGCAGTTGTTTTAAGAATAACTGAAGTTCCACCCGCTGCTTTGACCATCTCAGGGTAACTCAACCAATAGGGCGATGAAAATAGCACTTCGTCACCTTCGTCGATCAAAGAAAACACTGAATCAAAAATAGCCTGCTTCCCGCCATTGGTCACTACTACTTGTGCGGCTTTCCAGGGATGATTCAAAGAGGATTGTTGCGCATTTGTTTTCTTTGCAATCAATTCTCGAAGCTCTGGAATTCCTGGGGTTGGAGTGTATTTCGACTGATTTTTATTGACCGCTTCAATCACTGCAGCCTTTGCTGCATCGGATGGAGCAAAGTCAGGTTCCCCCGCCGTCAAATTGTAAATCACTTTACCCTCTTGCTTCAAGCGATTCACAGTCGCATTGATTTTGAGAGTAGCGCTTTCTTGTAAATTTCTGACTCGACTCGATAACATGTATTATTTCCCACGCACTGGATTTGGAAGTTTCTCTTTAAGCTTTTTCAGCGCGGGCTCTGGAACATACGGTGAAATGTCTCCACCATAAGAATAGAGCTCCTTAATCATGGTTGAACTGACAAAGTAGAGTCCTTGCGAAGTCATCATAAATACGGTTTCACACTCCGGATGAATGTTTTTATTCATGGTTGCCATCATGTACTCATACTCAAAGTCACTCGGAGTTCGAAGGCCTCGAATTACCGCGTTAATCTTACGATTGTGGGCATACTCCATGATGAGACCCTGAGTGGAGTCGACCTTCACGTTAGGCTTATCTTTGACAATTTCTCGAATGAGTTCGACCCTCTCCTCAACGCTCAGTAGAGCGGTTTTCTTACCACTGCCCGCAATCAAGATCGTCACTTCTGAAAAGAGCTTGAGGCTGCGTTCTAATATATCTAAATGCCCGTTCGTAAATGGATCAAAAGATCCTGGGTAAATCGCCTTCATGATTCAAGCGCTCCTTCAATGCGTTCGTAAAAAGTGAGTTGGCTATCACCATAGCGCTCATCACGTAAAATTCGCAGCCCTGGAGGGGCTTTGAATCCCCCCTCTTTCCGATATGCACTTTCAATACAGAGTCTTCCAGCTGAATTCAGAATTTTGTGCCAGGGCCATTCATTCAAAAGCTTCTCTTCGTGCCCTTTTTCATAAGGAGGATCCACAAAAACAAAATCAAAGGGTGGCTCATCTTGAATAAAAGGAAGAATTTGCTCTACCTTTTTTTGGAATACTTTACATTGTTCTTCTAAATTAAGTGCCTTTGCATTTTCACGAATCAATTGCGCCGCTTTTGGATTTTCTTCCACAAACACGACTGAATCTGCTCCTCGAGACAAGGCTTCAAGGCCCAATGCACCTGATCCAGAAAATAAATCAAGGATCCTCGCCTCCGGAAGTCGCATCTGTAAGCTGTTGAGCCAGGATTGGCGTAGACGCTCAGTCGTCGGACGCGTATTTTGCCCCGCTAATGTCTTAATGAGCCGACCTCGATGAATTCCTGATGTGATCCGTAGCACAGGACAATTATGCCACGGCTTTAAAGGGGATGTGAAACGCTTTTCCGTCTTGAAATCGAATCTCGATCGCATCTCCGACTTGTTTGAGTTCTAATCGCTCATGGGAATCTTCAATTTGGAGTTCCAAAACCACGGCACCCGAGAGTTGTACCGCTACTCTACCCTTTTTCTCTGCAACGACATTTGAACCCGTCGGAGGAGCGAGTCTAAGAATAGGCTCGCTGGGAGGTATTTTAACTTCCTCCACTGCTTCCACTAGTATCTCTTGGTCGGGAGGCTGTCGCTCAGTGGTGACGCTACGCGACACGGAGGTCGCACTGTTCAGCTGACCCCGCTTTTGAATCTGCTCGATTTCGGAAACTAAACTTCGGATTCGATTTAAAGATCGAGACATAGTTAAATCCTTGTCGGCCAAAAGCTTTAAATACTTTAGTCAAAATGTATATGAAATCATTAGCTTTTACATTCTCTTAGGGACGTCCTTTACGCCAAGCCCAACACCTGCTATAATCCCGCAACTGGGTTGCTTTGGATTTAAACTGGGAGAAGCATCATCGTGGCATCATCACCTTTTGACGCAAACACATTCGACGTAACAACGTGGCTCCTGAAGGATCGCCTTGTTAAAAAAATGGACCCCTCCCAAGGGGGTAGCCTTGAGAATCCTAGTATTGAAGAGATCCTTTTTGGCTCGACCCCAGCACCCTCTACCACTCCGGATAGCCGCTTTGAAGTTTTTGAAAGTTTCCTTCATGCCCTGGTCCTTGAACAACTGAAGCGCCCTGAGGACCTCTTAAAACTCAACCCATCTCGTCGAGAAAGCCTCGGGCGATTTCTATCTGAGCTCTCTAAATTACCTGAGCCTGAACTTCCGCAAGAAGCACTCAAGCAGTTCGTACGAATGGATCGAACTGAATCTGAACACGAAGCGCTCAAGCAACTTTTTAAACAAATCGCAATCGTCCAAATCGCAAAAGCACTCTTGGTAAAATCATGGAGAAAGCACGCAAACATCCCCATGAACCGGGCAGATCTGAAAGATCTTACTGCGGCCATTGAAAAAGAATTAAGAAGCTTCATTCATCTCCAGACCTCTTCTTGTCAGCTGATCCAAAGAAACTTCTATTCTTGGTACAAAATGAGTAGCGAAACCCAAGAGCAACTTTGGGAGCTACTGAGTGCCGTTGAAAACCTGGAGGCCGCTAAAGACTGGTTGCTGAAACGGGCACGCAATTTATCAGCAGAAACTTTGGGAGAACGAAGCCGTTACAGCGACTCATTTTATAAAAACTTATGGCAATCGATTGAAAAACACCGCCTCTTTCAAGCTCGTTCAGATCAATTGATCGGATTTAGTCCTACCCTTCGAGATGGTTGTCTTTTCGAATCAGCCCCATCTAATATTGAGTGGATTGGATTTGAGCCCCTTTCTTTTGAGCTCTTATTCTGTGAAATTCGCTACCTTTGGAAGGAACCGAAGAATCCTCCCCTTTGGATTAAAGGAAACGGCTTAGAAATGAGTATGGAGCAACAAAGCTCACTTCTACTCACCAATAGTGGAAAACAAAACATCCTTAAGCAAATGGACAATGTATCCTGCGCTGATGTGGCGCTGATCGCTGAAGAAAGCTTGATCCGCACCCAAGGCAGAAGTCTCGCTGCACAAGCACTCAGAAAGATTGTCGATCACCACTCGATTTTAAAAAAACTCAAACAACCCGCTACGACTCGCGGTATGTATCAGGCCTGCCAAGCACTCGATAAATTACGCCAAGGGGGAGTTCTTATTTGGGCCAGAGAAGAGCTTTTAACTGAAGCTTCCGGTAAACCGACACTTCAGTTTATCTTAAATCAGGCCAAGATTTTATTTATTGCAGACCTCAGCGCACTGATGTGTGAGTCTGATCGTTTACAACAAGACATTCCTAAAGTTCTTTACATCCTTAAAAAAGAAAATCAGCTCGAGAATCGTAAGAGCCATCGACCGCTCTTGATCAAAGCTTTCGGAACCCTGTCTCAAGAAAAAGAAGTAACAGCTCTTTTTGATCGCATCATGAGTCTGGTTCAAAAGCCTGATCAAATTCTTCCACCTGAACCCTTCCACCTTCATGCACGAGTAAGTCCAATGGATCAACGAGAATGGGAACAGCATTGGTTTAACCCAAATGATGACCAGCTTGTGGACCAAATTGAGAACCTAAAACGAAACTCTAGCCCACTGGGGCAGTTTGTAGCGGTGAGAACCTTTCACCCGAACCTCAATTCTACTCCAAGCTCAATGGATGCATCCCTCTTTTCCGAAACCCAACTCAGTCCAGAGAATGGCTTTTACGTTTGGGTGGAAAGTAGCAAAAATGGGAACGAGCTTTTTACAGCTCCTATGGAAAAGCTTCCATCCTATGTGAAGACCCTTAATTCACTCTTTTGGGTATCTCCACTCAGAAAAGAATGGAGCATTCCCCTTCAGGCACTCTTCCGCTCACAACTCGCTCGAGATTGGTTTGAATATTCCATTGAACGAAAAAAAGGTGCATGGATTTTAAAGGAATCAGATCTAAAATCGATTCCGGTGCCTCGCCATCTCAGCGATGAACTTCTCGCTGAAACAAAAGATCTCGCTGCCCTCGATCCACGGGCTGCGAAGATCCTGAGCCTCATTTCAAGCGAGCCTCACTCTGCACTCAGCGCGATAGAGAATCATCCAGAACTCAAAGCACAAGCCTTCATCTTTGCGTCTCAGATTTTAGCGCAATTAGAGGAACACCAAGGGGCACTGTTTAAACTCGTCGCTCCAGATGAACAACTCATTTATAAAAAACTTTTTGAATCGGTTCTTACCGATAAGGACTTGAGCGGACTGAATCAGCACCCACTGATTCGTTTCACACCCATGTTGAGCTCTCACCAAACAATTCAAAGTGCTACTGCCCTCAAGGTTCCAACTCCTGGGATTCTCTTAACTACTCCCAAAGGCCTCACTCAAATTTTATATATCCAAGATGCTTGGCTAAGGGATCGATGCCTTGAAGCGATCGAGGAACTACAAAAAGAAATTGCTGAACCCACCTGGGGAGAACTGAGCAAACTCATTCGTCTTCCTAAAAATCCTGATCAAGCCCAAGCGATGGGGAATCAGATCCTCAGAGCCTTTTCCACCGAAAAGATGAGAAGAAAAGAACTGAATCACCTCATCAGCGTTTGCCTTCTGTCGCAAAAAGAAAATGCTGAGAAAATCGGACTGCTCCAATAATGAATCTCAGTGAATGGAATCAAAGATCAGCCACGATTGAACAAGAACGCCGATTCCAAAGGACGATTACTCTTCACACGCTGACTGATGCTTGGACCAAATCGCTAACTCCGAACCTTGATAAGCCCTATCAAATTGAGAGGATGGCAAGGGTCACACTCAATCAAAATCTTTGGCTCTTTGAGAAAACCCGTCTAGATGACCTACCCTTAGAACTCGAAAAACTAGTAGGATCTCAAACCGTTGATTCATTCTTAAATCAGTTAAATGACACGGTCTGGATTATTCAAGTCTCCACTCTAGAAAACGCCCTTTCTCAGTCTTCTAAAGAAGCAGAGCTCTTAAGCATGCTAGAGAAAACAAGCTGGAACCATGGAAAGCAATACGCGGAACAGATTTGGAAAAATGGTGATTTCTCTAAACTAGACTTTGCATATCAAGCTTTTATTGAAGGGCATCCTTACGAATCGAATGCATTTATTGAGGAGAGACGATCTTCAACAGAACTGAGCTTTCTGTGGACCCGATCCCCACTACAAAATAAAACGCTCAAGGCTTCGCCAGTCGTGAAGCATCTTTGCAAAATTCATGAAGAATGGATTCGAGGATTCTTTTACAGCCTAAGCCGAAAAATCAGATTACAAACCATGCCCACAGAAATCATGGGAAGTGAAATCACACAATTTAGTCTTCTTTGGTCTTACTGATCCAACGGTAGATGGTTCTCTCGGCGACCCCGAGTAATCGGGCTGCCTCTGCTCGATCCCCCTTGGTCGCATCTAAAGCGCGCCTAATCATCAGATCTTCAATTTCTTTCAGACTCATTCCAAGCGGTATTGTAATGAGATCATTCGGCTCTACCCTTTCGGAGGAGTCCGTCAAGTGAGACGGAAGGTCTACTCTATGAATGAGCCCCGTTTGATTGAGGACCACAGCTCGCTCCAGTACATTGGATAGCTCTCTTACATTGCCAGGCCAGTGATGCTCCATCAGAATCGCTTGTGTTTCAGTATCAATACCCTCGATTTTTTTCTGATGCAGTTTTGAAAACTTCGCTAAAAAAAACTGAGTTAACTCGGGAATATCCTCAAGACGATCTCTGAGTGGGGGAATCGACAAAGTCATCACATCTAAACGGTAAAAAAGGTCCTGCCGAAACTTCTGGGTTTTGACGAGTTGACCCAAGTTCTGGTGGGTCGCTGCAATGACTCTGACTTGAACTTTCCGCTCCACATTTGCGCCGAGGCGCCTGACTTGCTGTTCCTCGAGCACCCGCAAAAGCTTCGGTTGCAACAACAAGGGCATATCACCCACTTCATCTAAGAGCAAAGTTCCACCATGAGCGGCTTCGATGAGACCGATCTTTGTTTGACTCGCGCCAGAAAAAGCCCCTTTCTCATAACCAAAAAGCTCACTCTCAATTAAATTTTCTGGAATGGCCGCACAATTCACCGCTATGAAAGGTCCTGATTTTACAAGACTCCGATCATGGATTAATTTCGCAACTTGCTCTTTACCCGCACCACTTTCCCCAGTAATCAAAACCGATGCCTCTGTTCGCGCAACCTGATCGATCAAAACTTGGAGCTTTTTCATCAAGCGTGAAGACCCCACCAACCCCAATGAGGCATCTGCGAGCTCGGGGCGTACACCGCTTGGCTTAATTCGTAGCCCAATTTGCGTTACAGCGTCGAGGAGTGATTGTCGCTTGAAAGGCTTCAATAAAAAATCTACAGCACCCATTTTCATCGCCCAAACAGCATCTTTGACATCACCAAACGCAGTCATCACGATAAAAGGAATTGAATATCCGAGCCTCTGAAACTCCTCTACAAACTCCATCCCACTCATTCCGGGCATTCTGACATCCGTAACAATCAGATCAGGGACACTCTTTTTAATTTCAATCAATGCAAACTCAGCTGAACCTACCGACACCACTTCGTGTCCCGCGAATGACAAGATTTTTCCAGTCGACTGCAGTGACTCCGGATCATCATCCACGAGAAGAATTCTAAGACTCATGCATTCGCACCAGAAGCAAAGGTACTGCGGATATTTTCAATCGGGAGATAACCTTCAAAATGCGCCCCAACCGTGTTCACACTCGATTTCAAATAGAAATCTCCGCCCAAATCGGTAAACACTTTTTTCACAAATGAAAGGCCTAGCCCTGTGCCTTGGGCTTTTGTAGTAAAAAACGGCTTAAATAGATTTGAACGAAACTCCTCAGGGATTCCAGGTCCTGAATCGGTAAGCTCAAAATAAACTCGCTTTGAATCAGAATTTTGAAGGGAAATAAAAATCTTTCGAAGACTAGGATCTACTTTCTCTAAGGCCTGCAAAGAATTCCGAATCAAGTTGCCCAGAGCATACTCCAACAATTCTGGATCAGCAAAAACGAGCGCTTTCTTCTCTAATTCAGAATCGAAGCGCCAAGATACCTGAATCTTAAATTGCTGAAATGAAGTGGCGTAAGTAGCTAGCGCTGACTCCACAACTTCTTTAAAGTCGATACTCTTTTTCACTCCTGGAGTGAGGCGGGTAAGCTTAAGATAGTTTTGGATAATTTTCTGCAGGCGCTCGACACTTCCCTCGATAGACAGCAAAGACTGCTTCATGGAAATAACGGCTGTAGAATTATCTGTTTTAATACTCTCTAGGACTTCAAGAGCGAACTCAGACTCCAGTCCGATCGAATGAAGTGGGTTACCCACTTCGTGTGCTACTTGAGCCGACATTCGGCCCACAGCGGCCAAATGCTCTGCCTGCTGGAGTCGCTTTTGCAATTCACCCATTTCCATCAAGGTTTTATTCTGCTCCTCAAGGCGCGCCTTTTGAAAATCGATCATCTTCTCACGCTCAATTAAGGTGGTTGCCATTTGGTGAAACTCGCGCGCCAGTTCGCTCACTTCATCTTTTTGATGAATCGAAATGTTTGGAATGCCCGCTCTTTCCTCACTCGTCAAAACACCTCGGTCATTGATTTGCTTAACCACACCCCTCAGGTGACCAATCGGCCTGAGCGCTCGCTCTCCCATCCAGATTACGAGCAAGGCCACTCCAATCACGACCAAGAGTAAGACTTGAAGCGCAAGACGGAGATGCTGAACGTGACCCTGAGCTTCACGAAATGCAGAACGAGTATCCGTATCGATCTCTCGCTTGGCCCACTCAACTTCCTTTTGAAGCATATCTACCTGCTTTAACCATTCAGGATAGAGCTCGGATGCTTTGTCCATGTGCTGCGCCTGAAGCTCTATGAAGAGAGACTCAGCGAGATTCGACAATCCTAGATTCATTCTCTGGAGACGATCGTACCAATCCTTCCATGGGCGAGTATTCAGATCTTCTTGTTTAATTCTCTCCAGCGTTGAACGATGAACATCAATGGCCCACATGGGGATCCGGCGCGGCTTCCACCGAGGATCACTCCAATGTGCAAAACCAAGACTTCGATCCAGCTCTCGCTTCAAGAGTTCTGTATCAGACGACAACTGCGTGAGCTCACGCTGCATGGGGACGGATCTGAGGTTAATCTCTGACAAGCGAGCATTTACCCGTTGAGTAATCCAAAAGCTGATCCCAACACCCGTAAGGCTCACTAGCATCAAACAGGATAAAAATGCGAATACTTTAGACCTCAAACTTTGCAGCAAAATCCCTCCCCAATCCTTTTTAGGCTAACACGGCTCTTCCACGTCCACAAACATTCGAATAACGACAACGCGTGCAATCTTGCGGATCCGCGGGGTCAGCCCGAAACTCACCTTTTTCCACTGTTTTAATGAGGCTTTTGATCTTTTGATCTAAATTACCCCATACTGATTCTGGCTCAGCCTGTAAAAGAGAACCACTGTTTCCTCGAGCTGTGGACAGCGGAAATTCGACCTGATCTGACTTTTTACCCTGATTCCACTTTTGAAATAAAAATCCGATATTTCGATTGGTCTTTTCAGTATTCAGTTGAAGATATTGAGCCGATACGACCTCTTGATTTTTTCTTTCTCGTAGCGCCAAGGCGTATGCCGGAAGCTGGAGTCCTTTTCCCTTCTCAAGCGTCTGGGTTCCGCTAGGCACAGCCCCCCCAGTCTTATAGTCAATGAGAACGAGGCCATCGGCATGTTGATCGACACGATCCATTCGCCCTTTAAACGTAAACCCTTCACGCTTTAGCGTGATTTCCTCTTCTTGAGATACGATTTCTGCCTTTGATCTTGCACGATATTCATCTTCAGAAACGAGGAAAACCTCAAGAATCGTAAGCGTTTTTCGTCTGAGTGCCTTAAAGAGGCGATCTGATTTTATCCAGGCAAGGGTTGCCGTCTGCTCCCAGGCAAATTGAAATGCTTCTGAGGGAGTCACCTTCCCTTTAGACGAGAGAAGGTACTCAATCGCTGCGTGCACCAGATTCCCGTAAGTGTCACCACTCAAATCAAAGTCAGGGTCGCGCTCATCATAAAGCGCCAGTAAATGCTGGGCATAAGCGGTAAATGCGCAGTTGCCGAGTGAATTTAAAAAACTAATCGGAAACTCACGTTTTTCTACAGATACTTCCACCAGCGGTGTCGAAGGTTTTAGTTTTGCCGTTAAAGAAGGGAGTACCTTGGGATGTACGGGGAAGGACTGAACTTCTCCCCATTCAAGCCCGGGAATCGATTTAAAAATAAGTTCACTGGACTCCTGTTCGGAGCCGCCTTCATTGTATTGATATTCCCAGAAAATTGGCCTCGATGACGACAAATGCATCCAAGAGGAGATCGATACCCGCAATCGTTCTGCTCTGTCTCTTCGAGCAGGGATCTGAAACTCCGAAGCCAGCATCTCTAAATCCCGCGTAGAAAACCATTCACTTCCCTCGTCGCGCGGTTCAAAAAAGGAGCTTGAAACTCCAAAAAAATGAACCTGTCTTTTTTCACCGAGCGTAACGGAGATGGCTTGATCCACTCGGAAAAGGAGAATTCCAGATTCATGCTTCAGGGGCG
>CAIOKW010000269.1 GCA_903858975.1 Oligoflexia bacterium
CAATATTTTGAAATGCATAGAAATTACGCCATCACACTTTGGTTCAGATCTCGCTCGTAAATGCCAATGACCTCAGCCGTATCGATCACGTGATCTCTCAGTGCCTGTTTGAATAGCTTGATGTCTGCACCCGGTGGAATCCCAAGCGGCGCCTTTAACGCGTAGATCTTAATATGATAGCGATGCTTACCATGCCCAATTGGCGGCAGTGGCCCACCGTAGCCAAGCTCCCCAAACGAATTCAAGCCCTGATCCATGGAGACGGGAAGTTCTAATCGATCCTTTTGAGGGAGTCCCTCTGGGAGTGCACTTACATTCGGCGAAATATTATAGGCAATCCAATGGACAAAGGCTTGAAGCTTCCCTTCGGGAGAAATTGCATCCATGTCTTCACATAAAATGGCAAAGCCCTCGCACCCCTTGGGCTCGCCATTCCACCGTAAAGAGGGAGAAACATTTTCCCCTGCACCCGTGTATCGTTTTGGAATCCAATCTTTATTCCGAAAAACAGGACTTGAAATTTCCATGGTGCGCTCCTCCTTCGTCAATAGAACTCAATCTAAAGGAGCAGCTAGTGTGCCAAAAACGAAAGAATTACCCTGTGCACTGAATGATGCATACGTCTGCTGCAAACGATAAACACGCCCATCTCCAACTCAAGCTTGATCATCACTACATAGGTAAGATGAATGTAAGTTCTTCCTCTCGTCTCACTCTCTCCGCCAGTCGATCCTCTCTTGAGTTATTCTGAGGCCTAACGGAGAACAAATGTCCCAAACTACTGCCCCAATTAAAACTATTCATCGTACTAATTTATTTTGGATCCTCACGGTTCATCTCTTAGCTCTGGCAGCGATTCCATTTTTTACTTGGCCCCGATTTTGGGTCGTGGTGCTTGGCGTATTCTTTGTGGCACCGCTTGGAATCAATATGGGTTACCACCGACTCATTTCCCATCAAGCTTTTAAATCCCCTCGATGGCTCACCTACTCACTCGCCACTCTAGGTGCAGCACTTGGGGGAGGAGCGCCCATTGCTTGGGCTGCATCTCACCGCGTCCACCATCACTATTCCGATCAAGAGCAAGATCCACACAATTCAAGACGAGGATTTTGGTACTCCCATATCCTCCACCTCTTTGAAACGGCTGACTCAGAAACAAATGAACGTGAGATCAAGCGTTATGCCTCTGATTTGCTCAAAAGCCCTTACTTAGTTTGGTTGAATCGAAATTGGATTTGGTTTGCAGTCGCTACCCTCCCCATTGCCTACGCGATTGGAGGGATCGGATTAGTTCTCTGTGGAGTTTTTTTTAGGCTCGCCTTCATGTGGCATGTGATGTGGTTTGTAAACTCGGCCACCCATAAATGGGGCTATCGAAACTATCAAACCCACGATCGTACCACCAATTGTTGGTGGGTTGGCCTTCTCGCAGCTGGAGAAGGGTGGCACAACAATCACCATGCGCATCCCACTTGCGCAGCCCATGGCCGTAAATGGTGGGAGTTCGACCTCACTTATCTCATGATTTGTACATTTGAGAAAATAGGCATCATTCACGATGTAAAGCATCCCCGGTAGCACAAATATTGCACTCCCCCACTTTGAGTGAGGGAGTGTTATGAAAAATCTAGGCCTGAAATTATTGTCAATCTTCGTCATTGTCGGAGTGACTGGCAATGACGCTCGCGCTTACTTACAGAATTCACCCATTGTTCATGTGGAGCGAGGAGATGCCGAGACCAGGTACCCCGAACATTTAATTTACTTTGCCGATGGCAGAGTGGGACGGGTAGCAAGCAAGAAGGAATCCTTTCTTCATGATCTTGATCTCGCCAAAAAAAATGGGCAAGAACTCACGGTTGAACTCAGTGACGAGCACACGATTCAATCGTGGAAACTGAAAACTCCATCCGAACGGGTTCCGACCCCAACTCCGCCCCCGGTGGAAACGGTATACGAACCCTCCATCATTGACCCGAAATCTGCGGACCAGATTTTTAGTGAAATGAACCCACACTTCAGAACGCGTGCTCAGTGCTACAATAAAGCGCATGTATGGGCCTTTGAAGCCTCTGCAAAACACCAACTCAATTCAATGAAGGTTTTCATGTTTTTCACCGCGAAATATATCCGAGAGTACCGTTACCAGTGGTGGTTTCATGTCTCCCCTTTCACTTATGTCAAAACCGATCATGAAGTATCGGAAAGGGTACTGGATTACTATTTCATGAAAGAACCGGTCTCCATGCGGACTTGGTCGGATCACTTTATCGCGCCTAAAACCGAATGCCCAACCGTGACCCATTACTCGGACTATGATCAGCACCAAAATGATAGCTATTGCTACTTCATGAAGGTTCCCATGTTTTACTGGCAACCCCAAGATCTAGAAAAACTCGAACAAGATCAAACCGAGCGACTGAGCTTTGTTCCAGATGAAATCAGTTTTGCTTATTGGCAAGGATTTTACTAAATCCATCTGACCCGTTGGTATAGGCACTTAAATTAAAATCGAGAAAATCCTCGCCCCCAATATAAGTTTGAAATCGAATCTGTCCAAAAGGAACCGGTCCGAGGATATTCGTTAATTGTGAATCTTCATTATAAAACTCACAAATTTTCATTTGAGCCCCCAGCACTTGAACCACTTGGACCGCACCCTCTCGAGCCTCGCAATGTTGAATCACATCCTTAATCTTCTCGAGGGAATAGAGAAAACTTCGGGGTAAGGTAACCGTTTGATCCTGAATCACCCGTTCACGATAAGTCGTGAGGGTTCGAACCACAAATTGATCCGACTCAGCATCATGCGCGAGCACTCGCTTTTCCATCACTACCGGAAAACCCTGATATTTCGCTGTATACTGAGCAAAATCACCATTTGCAGGAAATGCCCAAGTGTTCAGTGAAAAAAGAAATGAAGCTAACCCGAGAATGAATTTAGTGGTACGCATCGTGATCAATCCTGTCATCGATTAGGGTTTTAAAAATTGAGCTTGTAGTTTCTCTAATCCAGAGTCGCTGGGTGCCCCTAACCAGATATTAAAGAAGGGCTCAATTGATGCAAGAGTTTGGTTCTTCAAGGCAAAAATTTCACTTCCCTTGGTTTCAACCGTAAAAGAGACTTGTGCCCCGTTTTGATTGAAAATAAATGAAATCACTTGGTGGTTATTAATATCCCCTGATTTTTGAATCGCGTTCAGAAAATCACGAACGGGCGCTTCGTTCAGATCGACCTTATTTTCTTTGAACCCCTCTGAAAATCCTTCCACGATTTTATCAATTCCCACGTCTCTTAAAAAAGTCATCGACACCACTACGGGGAGGCTTTCTTTCAGAGAGGACTTCAGATGCGCGACCGTGTCGAATTCAATTTTCGCCCCATTAGAAAAAATCTGCGCCACATAAACACTAAACCAAGCAAAGACCACTTTCTTTTGTCTAAGCCCCTGAGTGACTCGCTTCAGCGCTGGGCTTCCCTCGCTCACTGAAACCGTGTCTAAGAGCTTCACTTCTTTAATATCGGATTTCGATTCGGGGCCCCATTTGACTAGTGCATGCGCTGGAGTAGATCCAAGTTGAAGGAGCAAACATCCCATTACGGCTAAACGTGCTGAATTCATCATGATTCTATTTTCTACGTTCAGCCGTCTGAATGTCAAACTCTTTAGCGGCGGAAGCTTTTTTGATAGTCTTTACGCCGTTTCCATTGCTTCAGGCGCTGTAATAATGTCGGTCCAAAAAACAGGAGGTAGTTTGAGTAGATCGTGAGTAGGAATAGTCGATCAATCCACTCCCCCTGTAAAAAGCGATACCCCAAAAATGCAAGAGTGAGCCAACCGAGGTATTTCAACTTCACGGGAAACACCATGTAGAGCTGAATTTCATTTTCTGGAAATAAAGCCGCTGCAGCCAAAAACAGCGTGGAATTGAAATCCGTCGTTTGAGTCACCGGGTATCCCGTGACACTCGAAAACACAATCGTAAGAATAACTGAAACCAGAATGTAAAAGGTCGTTTTAAAATCACCCCACAGGGATTCTATGGAATTTAAAATTGAATACATGAAAAACAAGGCAAAGATAAACCAAATGGGGCTGTATGAAACGGGAATCGAGAGAAAAGTAATCCATCGCCAAAGCTCACCATGCAATGCGCGGCCCGGAAGAAGCGCAAGCGTATTCATCCACCCGGGACTGGAAAGAATCAAAAAAAACCCAAACACCTGCAGTGTGATCAGAATGATCGAGATATGAGGAATCCCTAGCCAGGGTATTTTTTTGGATAGAAATGACAACCATTTTGGATCGGAGTGATTCATGCTTCTCAGCATAGCAAAAGATGCTTTGCATTACCTAGGTCATTCATCACTTCTGGCACCTTAAATGCAGTCATAAAACTGGAGGCTTTTGCCATGCAGGTTCCTTTACAGATTTCATTTCATCAGCTCGATCACTCAGATGCTCTAGAGTCCACAATCGTCAAGAAAGTCGCTCAGCTAGAGAAGATTTGCACTCGGATCACATCCGTACGGGTCACTGTCGGACTCTCCGAGCACCGACATCACCAGGGGAAGCTTTATACCGTGAGGATCGATTTGACTCTACCGGGACATAATATTGTGGTCGATCGAGGACCCAGTGAGCACCACGCCCATGAAGATCCCTATGTTGCCACTCGAGATGCGTTTCGCGCAGCTCGGCGCCAACTGGAGGACTTTGTCCGAGTCAACTATCGTGGAAAGAAGCGCCACCATGAACGTCCCAACTTAGGGACAATCACGCATCTTCTTCTCGAGAAAGACGGTGGGTTTATTACCACACATGAAGGGCGGGAGATCTACTTTAACAAGAACAGCGTGATTGGCTTAAGTTATGACCAACTTGCTGTGGGTGATGAAGTTCGCTTTAGTGAAGAACAAGGGGAAAAGGGCCCGCAAGCGAGTAGCTTAGAGAGAGTGGGCAAATGGGGAAAGCACGATATGACACTCACCCCAGCCCAAGTCGTAACCCTTCCCCGTTAAATCAAGGCGAGGATTCAAAAGGCTTTTGGTTCTCCTGGGGATCAATCAAACTCTCCTCAGGAGAGCCTGCATCCCCTTCGCGATCCTTGACCCGAATTTCTTTCACCATTCTCCCCTTTCTACCGATATCGGCATTAAGGGTCGTATTGTCGTATTCTTCAATTTCGTGGTATCCCTCATAATCGAGCTCGGTCTGAAAATTAGCATCCACTTTACTGAGTTGCTCTCCATTCATACTGACCTCTTCAGGCTGAGTCACCTCAAACGCATGATCCGTATTGATGTCGTCCAAAAGCACTCGAAATTTATGTTTTCTTCTCATGATATCTCCAAACTTAAAGGAGCAAACATCGTGCCTATCCCCTAGCATTCAAGACTCAAACAGGATAAAATGTCATCTGAAAGAGGAATGAATCGGTGAGTTTTGATCCTTGGTATAAAGCGAGTTTTAATCTTGAGATTCCGGGTGTTCAGTTAAACCTGGACGTGCCGCACGACGTTTTTTCTACTCTCAGAATCGATGAAGGGACTTTACTGCTCCTCAATCACCTTCCTTCAAAAACACCAAAATCTGTCCTCGATATGGGTTGTGGATACGGAGCTCTCGGACTTCCACTCGCAGCTCGTTATCCGAGTGCAAAATTCGATTTAGTTGACCGGGATCTCCTTGCAGTCAAATGGGCAAAAAGAAACGCTGAAAAAAACAACCTGCCCAATGTGAACTGCTTTGGGAGTCTTGGTTTTAGAGATCTTCCCTCGCAGCAAACCCATTCCTATGATTGGATCCTCTGCAATGTCCCGGCCCGAATTGGTAAACCCTTTATTCAAAACATCTTAGAAGAAGGGCGCGCAAGACTTTCCCCCGAAGGTGAACTTCGAGTGGTCGTGATTCTTGACCTCATTCCAACGCTGAAAGAAATCAGTGCTGATCGCGGATTTCAGATTCATGAAATTGCAATCGGTCCTCGTCATGGAATTTTCTCAGTTCATCCAGAGCACCCACAAGCTCCCATCGAAGCCATCGACCATCTCTACATCAGAGATACGGTCACTGTGGATTCCCTCTTACTGCTGCGCCCTTTTGACTTAGGAGGGGATGATCCCAAACGCCTTCAGTCGGCACTCCCTTTGTTGTTTGATACTCTGCCACGACAAAACAGCCCGAAGAAAATTCTCTGTGTTCGGAGTGCCTACGGAGCAGTTGCACTCACGTGCAGAAACCGTTACCCGGACGCTGAGATCACTGCTTTTGATCGCGACTTACTCGGAATTGATTTCACCCGAAAAAATGATTTGAGATTGAATCAAGCCACAACACTTCGTTATCGAGAACACGCATCCGTCATGGATGCGCTTTCAGCCGATGATCGATTTGACCTGATCACCATTGAACTCTCTCCCTCCGCAGGAGAAGCCGTAGCGGAAGCCGAGTTAAGAGTGCTTCATCAGCATCTTAGTCCAGGCGGCCGATGCCTGATTCTGGCCCTCGATAAGGTGGCAAAAGACTGGGTGAAGCCCTTGGGAACGCGTATAAACCTTCCCCTGTCGTCCCTTGCCAGTCGAGTGGGGTTTACCGTGTTTCAGCTAGACTCTTCCCATCCTTAATGATACGCCATTCCAAATTTTAGACCCTGCCGTAAACCGAGAATTTGGAGAGAAAATGAATTCTGTTTCCCTCGTCATCTTAGCTGCACTATCCTTTTCCACCAGTGTTCATGCCGAGTCCGCCATGGATCAGCGATTTCCAACCTCTCCCCAACCCTCACTCACTCCAGGCGCCCTTTGTGTCACCCCCAATGAGTATCGTTACCCCGAAAAAATCCCTTACTGCAATCGTGATGTGGACGGCGCACTGAAAGACCAAATTGTTCAGCGTTATGATGCAACCTTTGGCTATCAAATTGGAAAAATGGGACGAAGAATTTTTAAGATTGATCACTATATTCCGCTTTGTATGGGTGGCAGCAACGACGAAACGAATCTTTGGCCGCAACACCCATCCGTATATATCAACACGGATCCCTTGGAAGATATGCTTTGTAGAAAAATGTTTGAAGGAAAACTTAAGCAGGTGGATGCAATTCGCTTAATTAAGCAGGCTAAAGCTAATCCGTCACAAGCAAAAACCATCGTTGAATCGATGAACAGAATCTAACCTAAACTCCGGACAGTACTTGACTGCCCGGAGTTCGATTTGATCTTTTTGAATTAGAAGTACCAGCCGAAGTAAGCTCCCGGTGCGCTCAATGACTGCCCATTGATACTCAACATTTTAAAGTCAAAACCAATATTAAATCCAAAATTGGTCTGCCAGTCTAATCCACCCCCGTAGTAAATTGAGCTACCGGTTGAAGTCAGACTCAATCCACTTGCGGAACCGGTACCACTGATCGTACCACTCACGTTGGTGAAGCCTAAGTTCACAAATGGAGAAAGGTTCCAGTCCAAAAGAAACGCTTTGGCATCGACTGCCACCGTCTTCACGTCAAAGCTGTAACCCGCGCCCGATGCAGAAATCGAACCATATCCCACTCCTAAGCGTAAAAACTGGGCAAGGTTATAGCTCACATTATAACCAATCACGCTCGGAAAAGGCTCCGTGATCAAACCCACTCCGACCCCAAATTTCTTTAAGGAACGTGAGCTTGCGGAAGCTTCAGGCATTCCGATCGCAGATTGAAGGAGAACAAGCGCTAAAACCAAACTGTATATTTTTTTTATCATCATGACTCACACGAGCTCGCGAGTTCTGGAAAACCTCATGGTTCACCTGGTGTTTAAAACGAGCTTTGTTTAATAATAAGGGGAATCCATTTCCATTTAAAATGAGAAATAACTGACCATTCCCGCCAAACTAATATCGCCTTGCATGTGCACCTGGGGCAATCGGTACCTCTATTTCTGAGAAAATAGGATCCAGGCGCTTCACTACAACTTGGGCGGCATAGCCATCGCGCTGCAAAACTCCTTTAACTAAAAAGAAAGCTTCATCCCGAATCACATCTCGATACGTCTCAAACACCTCGCGATGTAAAATTAAATCTAAGACTCCATCTTCATCTTCAATCGTGGCAAAAGCAGTCCCCTTTGCCGTTGGTGGGCGCTGAATCACAACCGACAAACCGGGAACCGTGACGAGGCTGCCATGACTCATTGCTTTTACCGTCTTTGTGGTTGAGCTTGCGTACTTACGCATTCGAGGGATCGCCAATATTTTCTCTCTTAAGAATTTCATCGGATGACCCCGCGTTGAGAGCCCCTGAGATTGATAATCCTGAATCACTTCCTCTTCGAAATTCATTTTTGGCATCCTCACTTCTGGGAAGAGCTCCGCTTGCGCTCCTTCCACTGCAAAGAGTCCCCCATGAAGCGACAGCACCTGAAAGAGCGCGTCCCTCACCGATAATCGAAGGCCGGCAAAGGCTCCACTCATCGCAAGCGCTCTTAAGCTCCGAAGATCAAATGAGGTGCGAGAAATAAAATCCTGAAAGCTCACAAACGCGCTCTGCCGTCGCTCATCGAGCATCGCGCGCGAAGCCGTTTCTCGAAGGCCCCTGACATAGCGTAAACCCAAACGAACCGTATTGACCCCATCCATCGTACAATCCCACATTGACTCGCCAATACTGACGGGAAGGACGTTCACTCCATGCCTTTTTGCATCATCCACTAAAGAATGGGGTGAATAAAAACCCATCGGTTGGGAATTTAAAAGGGAACAGAGAAAAGCCGCTGGGTAATGGCACTTGAGGTAACTCGAAACATAGGTCAGAAGAGCAAAGGAGGCTGCGTGCGATTCTGGAAATCCATATTCTGAAAACCCTTTGATTTGTTCGAAAATCTGAGCCGCAAAGGCATCGGGGATGCCCGCTACCTTAAGCCCTTTTTGAAGCTTCAGGCCCATTTCATCCATCGAGCCTTTGGAGCGCCAGGCTCCGATCGCTCGGCGAAGTTTATCGGCTTCCCCTGGAGAAAATCCCGCAAGAGTCACGGCCATCTTCATCACTTGTTCCTGAAAAATGGGGACTCCATAGGTGCGCCCTAAAATAGGAACTAAGCGTGGATCCGGAAGGTAGACTGGCAACTCCCCTCGCCGCCGTTTCAAATAAGGGTGAACCATATTTCCGACAATCGGTCCGGGCCTGACGAGAGCCACCTCAACAACGAGATCATAAAAAGTCCGGGGCCTGAGACGCGGCAACATCGACATCTGCGCGCGCGACTCAATTTGAAATACACCGATCGTATCTGCCTTGCAGATCATGTCATAAGTTCGTGAGTCTTCTCCCGGAACCTGATGAAGCTCTAAGCCGACCAGATCCAGATTCTTCCTGATCGCAGAGAGCATTCCGAGCGCGAGCACATCAATCTTCAGTAGCCCTAAGATATCTAAATCATATTTATCCCACTGGACAATCGTTCGATTCTCCATGGTCGCGGGCTCAATGGGGACTATCGTATCCAGTGGCTCGCTTGAGAGCGTAAACCCACCCGAATGAATCGAGAGGTGCCGAGGAAAGCCCTCAATCGCATCGATCACTTCAACAATTTTATTTCGTTTTGCTTCTGATACTTCGGATGAACTCATCAGCTCATTTTGGACTTTGCGGGCTGACAGCGTTCCCACCGGAAGTGAGAACGCTTTTGCCACTTCGCGAATCGCAGAGCGCGCTCGGTAGGTTACCACAGCCGAAACCATGGCAGCTCGATCTCGCCCATACTTCTGATAGATGTATTGAATCACTTCTTCACGCCGTTCGTGCTCAAAATCCACGTCAATATCAGGTGGTTCCCCTCGCTCCACCGAAATAAAGCGTTCAAAGAGAAGATTCATGCGAACCGGATCAATCGCAGTAATTCCTAAGACATAGCAAATCACCGAATTCGCAGCAGAACCCCGACCTTGGCAGAGAATTTTTTGGGAGCGGGCAAAAGCCACGATGTCATAGACGGTTAAAAAGTAGTCCGCAAAATTGAGCTCTTTAATCAATGAAAGTTCGTGCTGAATTTGCTTTAACACGGCATCTGATGCCCCCTTCGGGTACCGGATCTTCATGCCCTCTTCGCAGAGTGACTCTAAATAAGATTGCGCAGTATGAGGTTTTGGAATCCATTCACTCGGATAATGATAGCGAAGTTCAGAAAGAGAAAAGGTACAGCGCTCTCTCACCTCTTCCGTTCGATAAATCGCATCTGGCAAATCTGAAAACAGCCGAATCATTTCCTCTGGACGCTTTAGCCTCCGCTCCGAGTTTCGTTTCAGTTTTAATCCGAGGTCTTTCAGCGGTAAACCCTCACGGATGGAAGTGAGAGTATCTTGTAAAATCTGCGCTTTTTTATCTGAAAAAAGCGCTCCCTGGGTTGCCACCAGAGGTGCTTGAAGCACTTCCGAGAGTCCTTTCGCAAACTCCGAACGCTCCAAATCTAGCCCATCGAGTGTACGAGTGAGTGGGAGGTAGCGCGGATTCTTTAAGTCCCGAAGCATCTCCCATAAAGACGCATGAGAGCTCACTTCCCGATCTTGAAACCACGCCTCTTGCCACTCAGGAAATAAAATGAGTTCATCCGCAAAGGGCTCCGATTGAAGGAGCTCGCCAAGACGTGCCCGAGTCAGTCCTCCTACCCCTTTTGCAATTCCCTCATGAGACTTCGTTAAAATCCTGCACATGGCTCCGTAAGCTCTTCGATGAGGCGCGATCAGAGTGAGTGAAGAGGAACTGGAATCAAGGATGGGGATTTCACTTCCTGAGATTAATCGAAAATTAAAAGCACGACTCTCTTTCAGCGCATGATAAGCCTTAGGAAGCCCATACACCCCACCGAGATCACAAAGGGCAAGCCCCTTTAATCCTAAGTGAAGCGCTTCCTGAATGAGCGCATCCGGGGAGCTTGCGCCCCTGAGGAAAGAATAATAGGAATAGGCTTTTAACTCAGTATACTCCATGGAGTTTTAACTTCCCCAGTAGCTCGTCTTTATAAATCCACCAGTCTTGGAGATGCCCCTCCTGACTCTTCACTTTGACCCGGTAATACGTTCGATCAAAACCCTGCGTTTCTTCGACATCCCAGGCATATCCCTCCAGATGCTCTTCTTGTGAAAACTCACAGATCCGAAATAGCTCCTGATTTTGTTTTAAATAGGGGCCCACCCGAAAAATGGGAATCGGTTCAGAAAAAAGTTGAATCGGTCGTTTTGCATAAAGATGTGAAATCGAGTCAAGACTTGCATCCACTTTTGCATCAGAGAGGAGTACTTTCTTCCAGGATTTTTCGGGCAGAAGGTGCTCTGTGGTTTCTGCTTGAAATACCTGCCCCTGAGATTCCAGCTTTAATCCCAAATACGAAAGAAGCTCCACCCATCGCTCACTTTGTCCACCCTCGATTTCATCTCTCTCGCTAAACGCAAATCGCGTGTTTTCATGGTCTCTTTTTACTGCTTCTTTTACTTGAATTTCAGCTTCTACAATCGGATCCGATAAAGGATTCCGATCCATCTCGCGGCCCAGTCGTTCGCGTAATAACTTCAAAAGAAGCGACCTTGAAGTCTGAGGAAATGCGAAATTGAGTTCAATCCGACGATCCGGTACGGGTCGATCCAGCTTTAAGATGATCTCGACCTTCTTCAATGCTCGCCGTAAGGAATAAAGACGCTCACACATACGATCGAGCATGGGCTTAAGCCTAAAGATCAGAGACTCGGCATCGATGACATATTCCTCTGCATTCCAACGGGTCTTTTCTTGCAGACCCACACTCGGAACAAAACGATTCCAAGGAAAACGGGCTCCAAACTCAAAACTTTCTAGGAACGAATCAAATTCTTCACCAAAACGAACCAACCAAGCCGTCTTTGGTACAGTAAAGAGATACTCCAGGTTTTTCATTCCGAGCGATTGAAATACCGACAAACGCTCTCGCATGGATCGGTTCAACTCA
Source organism: Oligoflexia bacterium (assembly GCA_903858975.1). Classification (GTDB taxonomy): domain Bacteria; phylum Bdellovibrionota; class UBA1018; order UBA1018; family CAIMNF01; genus CAIMNF01. Next base: position 11,963 of record CAIOKW010000269.1, read on the forward strand.
AAGTGCTGAAGTGGATCGATAAAATCAAAATAGGCTTCTACCGGAAGCAATCGCGCTTCTCGCGCACGCCAACGGGTTTGAATCCATGCCTTCGGGAGTGTGTCTGCGATCCCAAAACGCCAGAGTGAAGCATCGAGCTCTTCGCGCCTGGCAAGCGCTTCTGCGCGCCTCATAAAGCCGTTTAAATTAAAAAGATGCTTCGTTCGACTCATCTCAAGAAAAATGCGGTTTCGACCTTGTACTACATCGGGGGTAAAACGATAGAAGCTTTCCGTCAGTCGATCAAAGACTTCCTTTTCAAATAACTCACTCTGCCCCAGATCGATACACCACCACTCTTGAACTGACTCTTCCTGAATTCTCATTCGCTAGTCCCTCCTTTGACTTTACGAAGATGGGCCTGCCCCTGTTCTTCGGCGACGACTTGAATATGAATACCAAACGATGAGGTGGGCTTTTGAGAGAGAAGCAACATCAAACTCCCCCCCTCTTCTGCAGTTAGCTGAAGTTTTCGCATTTGCGCATCCAGATTACGCATCGGCAAAAGGGGTTGATCAAAAACCAAAACCTCAAATAATTGACTTCGTAAAACACTCAGCAGAACTTCCATTCCTTGCTCGGGCTTTACGCGTTCTAAAAACAAAATCCGTGACAGCGCAATTTTCTCTTGAGCGAGTGCCATTGGAAACACCTCGGTCAACCCCGACGAAATCCAAGCCACGCGAGCCGTGCTCACTTCAGGCGTTAAAGGCTTAGCCTGAGATCGCTCTTTTAAAAACCGAACTGACCAAGCGAGTTGATCCTTTCCGAGCACCTCAATCACTTGCCCTGCATGAAGGGGAATGCTCCCATCACTCATCAAGAATCCAAGCTCCCGCCGGGTGCGAAGAGGCGCTTGTTCTTGAAGCATCGCTTTTAGGGACTGGAGTGTGGGTACTGCTTTCACTGGGTCCATAACGGGTGCATTCCTTCTTTGATTACAATACCGAACAAAAACCGAACACGCAAGCGCGTGCATAAACCACTGAAATGAGACAAAAAATTCGATGACCACCCCCACTTCACCCCGATAGACCCCCTCCCTCTCCCTCCTGTGGCACCCAGGCTTGTGGCCTAGGAGTTGCGAGGTTCATCGAGGCCAGTGTGGAGGTATTCATGAAGAGTTTATTTTTGATGTTCGCTTTCTTAGGTCTCATTCCCAGAGCCGTTGCCGATCCTTGGGATGGGTACAACGATCCCAATCGCTTTGCCTCAGGGTATGACTATCAATTTCAAAATCTCCCGCTGAAAGGAGAGGTCGATGGCGCGCGAGTCCCTTGGTCTGAGAGTTATTGGCCGCGCAATCAAGGAAGCATTAACATTCGCTGGAATGCCCCAGGGAAGCCGGGATTTGACTATCACTCTCCCACTAAAGAAGAAGTCCTGAAGATGAGCCCAACAGAAATCGCGCAGCTCGCGCCCACCGAGAAATACGATCTCTACCGAGGCCGCTATGATTATCCGCTCAAGAACTACATCGCAAGCTCTGAGGCAGATCGTTACGCTCCGGAATGGGCCGGGATTTGTGATGGCTGGTCAGCATCCGCGATTCAGCTACGAGAACCGAGGGCCATGACCCGAGTCAATCCCGATGGAGTCGTGATCCCCTTTGGAGCGTCTGATGTGAAAGGATTAATTTCCTACACGGCTGCACGACAGAATCTTCAATCCATTGTGATTGGCCGATATTGTCCCTTTGGACTCTCTCTTGGATTTCCGAATTGCCAAGACATCAACCCAGGATCTTTTCACGTGATTCTCGCAAACGAGCTCGGCATTAGAAAAACGGCTTTTCCTGCTGACATTGATCCTGGAAAACAAGCCTGGAATCAGCCCATTATTGGTTATGAATTTCAAGTGCTCGGCAGTGCACAATCTGACTTCTCTGAAAACGCCCTCCGCATTCATTCTCGTTTGATCTATGTGGATGAACTCGACAACTCCAGTTTTGAACCGGTGACCGGAACGCCGCTCTGGAAGTCCGCCGTTCAAGAATCTGACTACATTCTTGAACTCGATGGAAATGGAAGAATTGTGGGAGGCTCATGGCTGACAAAGTACATTCACCCGGATGTATTTTGGAAACCCACCAAGGCCATTCAATTCACGGGTGAATACTCCCAATTACCGGAGCTCTATGAACCGATTCCTTTTCGCTCTGAAATTATAAAATAGATGCACTTCCGTAATTAAGGTAATCTACAGATGAAGGTCTATGGCGGGTGCACTCTTTTTCATCAGTTTGTTTTTGATTACCTTAATCGGAGGGCTCTTACTCAGACCCGATCCCATTCAGTCGATTCGTCATTACCAAGAGCCGGCGGCACTGGAGGCCCGAAAAAAAGTCACCCTACAGATGGCAGCATTTTTAAAAGAAAATCCTAAAATTGTAGAGCAAAAGACCCTGAAGACTTTGCCCATAAAGCTGACCACTCCTGAAAATGGATCAACAACGAGTACGAATGCATCGATCACCTTACGCTTTCAAGGTTCAGATCTTCACTTTCAAAATCAAGGAGCCTATGATGCTTGGCTGGTTGAGGCCTTAAAATCAAGTCAAACCCAGTTCCTTCGGAATATCGATTTTGGCTCAGACGAAGAACTTGCACTTTCCACCTTGCACAAGCTGACTGAAATTGACCCGTCTCCCGAAATCCAAAACCAGGTCAAGGAACTCTACCTTGAAAAAGCAAAACACTGGATATCCAATCCCGACGGATACGCACAACAAGTCACCAGCCGAGCACTTCAAGCCTATTTAAATTTAGAGAAAGATCAAGAACTCGGCAAACGCCGAGTGAATGAAATTCTACAGCTCAATAACACGCAACCCGACTCACAGTAGAATAGAGAGTCGACCAAGTCCTGCAGCCTGTAATGTTTCGAGAACTGCAATAGATGAGCTGTTCTTGGTAGGCCATGAAAGTAGAGTGAGAACCGGTCGTGACGGTCTGGCGCCCACCATGCCAATTCGTATGTTCTTCAGCAGAAGCAGGAACGGTAATCGTATAGGGAGTGGTTCCGGAAAATAATCCTGACCAACCACTGGGACAGCTTCCCCCTGAAAAATTACATACTCTTGCCGTTCCAAGCCAAATGATGGATCCCCCACTTGCGGTGCATTCCGATTCATAATGATAAGCATTATAAAGATCAGGGGTACACTTATAGGTTTCGCTGGGCTTAGGACTCGGGCTATTGCACGGACAAGTATAATTACAAGTCACCGTCCGAGTAAGTTGAGTAACGCTCGGTGCACAAACCGAAGGAGTCCATGCGCCCAAATTCCACGGTGTAGAAACGCCGCTGCAACTGAGCGCATTCGAACCCGTCGTTCCACCGGTGGTGGCACCCGTGGTACCGCCGCTCGTTCCCCCCCCAGAGTTCGACGCTTTCTTTCTCCAACAAACCATCGAGGTTTGACTGCTGTTCACAGTAGTCATTTCACAGGCAGCGGGCGCCACATCTTTTAAGCATTCTGTTTGGTCGTTATAATAGGAAAGGATATGGCACCCAGAGGAGTCGTTTACACTTGGCGTGCACGCTGAAAACATCCCCAGACTCACAAACAAATAGAAAATCCTCAAAACTGACCCCATGAACCTAAACATCCTCTTAGGGGTTATCGGAATCTGCGTCAAAAAACTTGAGAAAAAACCGACTTTCCGGACACTGCTTTTTGAGCTATTTAACCTGTATGAAGACTTTAATTGGAATTAGCCTTGCTTCCCTAGCCCTCTCCACCGCTCACCCCGCCTTAGCCGATGATCAAGGATATCGCTTTCAAGGCTACCAATGTAAGAACCCACAAGGAATGATCGGCTTCAATCCCGCTTTCCTCGGGGAGTGTGGAAACATTATGGGAATGAGCTTCCCGAACCGAAGCTATGTTTCGGGAACTCATTTTATGGGCTCAAGAATGGTTCGCGCAGATGTCCAAAACCTCGTAGCTGAAAATGCTGATTTTAGTTATTCAGATCTCTCTCAATCCAATTTTAGTGGCGCACACGTTCGAGGCTCAAACTTTGAGAGCGTTCGCATGTCAGGCATTAAAGCCAATTTTCGTGCCGATTTTCAAGACTGTAACTTCTCGCGAGTTTACGGAACCTGCTCCGACTTTAATATGGCTCAACTGAGGCACGTCAATTTCAATGGAGCAAATTTTCAAAACAGTAACTTCAGAGACGCAGATTTCTACTTTGCAGACATGACCTTTGCTGATTTTAGTGGTTCTGACTTTAGAGGTGCTGATTTAGTATTTGCCGATATTTTTGCAACGACCTTAACGGGAGCTATCTATGACAGCTTCACCCGCCTCCCCTTTGATCGCGCGGAGGCGACTCGCTTGGGAATGATCTTCTATCCATAAAAAAAAAGGGCTGATTGATACCATCAATCAGCCCTCTTAAAATCACCTGAATCAGCTTAAATCAACTGCCGCAAGAAACACAATCTTCAGGATTGTCTAAAGAACAGACCAAGTCTGCAGCGGTGGTCTCAGACATCATCCCCACACTGCCATCCGCCATCACCATCGCATTTGGAATGGGAGCATTTGTATGCAATGGAGCTTGTTCCACTGTAAACTTAGTCGCATCACTTGCCGCTTTCGTGCGGAGGTAGTACATGCCGGTCTTCAAACCTAATTTCCATGCGGTAAAGTGAAGCGCTGTTAACTTCGCAGCATTCGCACCTTCCATATGAATGTTTAAGCTCTGAGACTGATCAATAAATGGTGAACGAGAAGCTGCCATCTCTACTACGCGCTTTTGCTTAATTTCCCATACAGTTTTATAAATCTCACGAATCGCCTCAGGAATCTCAGTCACTTTTTGAACTGAACCATTATTCAAAATGATCTTATCTTTCAGTGCTTTATTCCAAAGTCCCAAATCAATGAGATCTTGAACCAAGTACTTATTGATCACAGTGAACTCACCTGAAAGTACACGGCGAGTGTAAAGATTCGAAGTGATCGGCTCAATGCACTCATTGTTTCCAAGAATCTGAGAAGTACTGGCTGTAGGCATTGGCGCGAGAAGTAAGCTATTTCGAGCACCGAACTTCGCCACTTTCGCCTTCAGATCTTTCCAGTTCCAAAGAGAAGTCGGAGTCACACCCCAAAGATCAAATTGCATTTTGCCCTCAGAAAGTGGTGAACCTGCGTATGAAGCATAGGCACCGTCTGTTTTTGCAAGATCACAACTTGCAGACATCGAAGCAAAATAAATGGTTTCGAAAATCTGTTGATTCAAAAGATTCGCTTCATCTGACTCAAACGCTAAACGGAGTTTAAAGAAAGTATCCGCTAAGCCCTGTACACCAATACCAATCGGACGGTGTTGGCGATTTGAATACTCAGCCTCAACCACTGGGTAATAGTTGCGATCGATCACTCGATTGAGATTCACGGTCACCTGATAAGTGACATCATAGAGTTTTTCGAAATCAAACTTACCGTCTTTAATGAACTTAGGAAGAGCAATCGATGCCAGGTTACAAACTGCAACTTCTTTTTCTGAGGTATACTGAATAATCTCAGTGCAAAGATTTGAAGACTTAATCGTTCCCAAGTTCTTTTGGTTTGATTTTTCGTTCGCCGCATCTTTATAGAGCATGAAAGGTGAACCGGTTTCAATTTGAGACTCAATGATGGTGCCCCAAAGCTCGCGCGCCTTCACTTGTTTTTTGAAACGTCCTTCAGTTTCATATTTTGTATAGAGTTCTTCAAACTTCGCGCCATAAACTTCATGGAGTCCTGGTGCTTCATGAGGGCAGAACAAAGACCACATTTCATCTTTTTCTACACGCTTCATGAATAAGTCATTTACCCAAAGTGCATAGAACAAGTCACGCGCACGGAGCTCTTCCTTACCGAAGTTTTTCTTCAGCTCTAAGAAATCAAAAATGTCTGCGTGCCAAGGCTCTAGATAAATCGCAAATGCGCCTTTACGCTTACCGCC
>CAIOKW010000270.1 GCA_903858975.1 Oligoflexia bacterium
AGAGTGGAAGGATAAGGAAGATGTGAGTTTCCAATCACTCGGAGAATCCCTCCCTTTTTCAAAGCGTGATGAGCATCTTTAAACATTTGGAGCGCAATGAAATCACCCACCATATTGTTTTGATGAAACGGAGGATTGCAGAGTACGAGGTCTAAGGAATCCCGCTTTTGATTTTCATAGCAATTGGTCCAAATGAATTCTGCATCGTCTTGGAATTGTGACAGGTAGTTCTTTTGAGCGCTCATGATCGCCATTTGGGATTCATCAGCGAAGATGATTTTAGCGTTTGGGTTTTTTATTTTTGCGCTGATTCCTATAATACCATTCGCGCAACCGAGGTCTAAGATGGTTTCAAATGGGCCTTGAGGAATATGCTCTAAAAAGAAGCGTGTTCCGATATCGAGTTTGTCACGGCTAAATAAATTCGAATGATTTGTGAAAGTGCGGCCCATGGTTTCAATCATGACTTCGATCGGATAAGGGGAGGTGGTTAGGGCTCTTTCAAAGTGCGCAAAGATTAAGCGAGCCTTCTTCTTGGCCAGGCTGGTGCGAGTCGCGCCAATCGTTCTTTCCATGAGTTCAAATGCACTTTTGGGTAAGTGCTTGATCATCGCACCACAGACGATTTCGCTTTTCGGATGGAGGTGAGGCGTGAGTCTACAGAGGATGTCCTCAAAGAACGCCATGCTTTTCGGAAGCTTTATCAATACGAGGTCGTAGTTTCCTGAAAGAGAATCGAGCGAGTGAAGGATCTTCGGTTTGTCTTTACAGTTGAGTTCGGTTCCGCGCGAGCTCACATAGGAGTCCGTGTAGTTACTAATGTCGTAATCGGTAAGGTTTGAAGCGAGGGCTCCAAATTGATCTTGAATGATCAGAATTCGTTTCTCTGAGAGATCCAGTGGTTTCAAATGTTCTAAAATCAGCTCATCTGCGCTGTCAAAGGCTTGCAGTGGGTCATGCTGACGAAAAGGGTAGCGCTTCAGATTCGAGAACGGCATGCCCCCAGAAGATAGGGGAGATGGCGCATAATTCCCAGTTATTTCGGACGGATAGGATTTTTTTCCTCTCTGCTTCACTTTTAGGGCTGTATTGGGTACCTCAGTGGGGATGAAAGTATTATTTTTGAGCCTTTTTTTGTTTCTGCAAGCCTCAGCCTCGGAATTGTCGACTTTCGACATCTTGCCTGGAAAACTTCATAAAGGCGGGGTTTTGACCGCAGCGGGTGTCCCAGAGGCTGATGGCGTGAACATGAATGTTTCCGTCGTATACGAAATCAGAAAGCGTGATTTAGTTCCAGTTCCAAGCCAGTACTTAAAAGGAACCTATGACCAGAAGCTTCCAGCTCAATTTATGAGTGAGCAGGGTTACCTTGATCTTGAAAAAACGAAGTCGATTCATTTGGAGGATGCGAGCGTTGAGCATTTAGGTCGAGTGGCAATGGGTGCCCTCTCAGATGCTCACCTCATTCATATTATTCCGGATAATCATCGTTCAGAAATGTTCTTGGTCTATCATCCCTCGATACCTGGTCTTGGGTGGGATCAGTTGAAGCTTGTACTTCATACCGAGATTCCACTGCTCGGAGATTACGTGATTGAAGGAAAACTCCACACGCCCTAGAAGCGGATTGCTATTTGGCTCTAGGCATAAATTGCTGATGCGATTCACGATGTGAACTTGGTATACACATTGCTCTTTTGATCCTGCTCGGGTCCGTTTTGACCGACAAAGGAGTCAATAGTATGGGTATCAAGAATATTTCAGCGTGTGTGGTGGCCGGGAGTTTAGTGTGGAACTCTGCATTTGCCAGTTTAGCGAAGCATCTCGAAGCTCCGGTGGTTGTAGAAATAAACGCCGAGACTATTTTAAGAGATTCGAACAGTATTCGAGATGAAATTGCCCGTGGCCTAAACGATGAACGCGTATTACAGAATTTGGGTGAGCTTGGGATTAAGAAATCGGAAGTTCAGATGCGGCTTGCGGCGATGAGTGATCAGGAATTGCTGCAAATTCAAAAGGGAGTAGACCGCCAGGTTGGGGGTGATGTGGTAACCATAAGTGTCACTACCTTATTGCTGATTATTGTTGTGATTCTTTTAGTGAGATGATGGATGAGAACCATTGATTGGAGATCCATCTTACTGATGATGACTGTCGCTCTTAACGTCACCGCTTGTGCCACATCCAATAATAAAATCGAACTTAAAGACGAAGCGTTTGCAGGGAAACCGTTGGCAATTACGGTATTGCACCTTATAAAGTAGATTCTTTTTCCCAAATGATTAATTATTTGGCCATCAAAACTCCGGTCATTCTTTTTCATCGTACTACATTTCTTTGGAAGGGCCTTTGGCATTACTCCGTAATCACGGGTTACAATCGTAGGTCAGAAACCTTTTCGCTTCATGCAGGGTCCGATGCCTATCGAGATATGGATATCTCAGAAGTAGTGGGGGCTTGGATAGAGGGGGGACGTTGGTCCTATGTGATGTTACCGCCCGAGTCGTTGCCGGATATCGTCCCCTTTCCTGAGGCGATTGAAAATGCCCTGGCTTTCCTGCGCTTGGGTAAGCATGAGGCGGCCTACCAGTTAAGCCAGTCCATTCTCAAACGCTGGCCTGAACGCTACGAAGCGGATGTGATCATGGCTCAAGTGCTTTTGAAACGACATGAAGTCAAAGAGGCTCTTTTTTCACTCAGAAAGGCTTCAGCAAAAAAACCTGAAAACAACGCATTGAAACAAAAAGTCCGAGAGTTATCCATCGCCAATGGTCGTTAATGCTAAATCTAGATCACAGGGGTAATGGTGTAGATTCTATTTTGGTGACTGAGGTTTCTGATCAAGCTCCTCAATGATCGTAATGACTTCATCAATGTTTTTATTTCTGTTCCTTTGATTTTTTTCTCTTTCGTTTCGAAGCAAGAGGAAGGTCACTCCGAGTGTCAGAACAATGATCGCGAAGACAATGAATGATGATTTTTTTAATTCCTTGGTTTTGATAGCAAGATCCTCTAAATGATTCTGCGGCCTTGAATCACGCGTACCAAGATAAGCACGATAGCGAGAACTAATAAAACGTGGATAAACCCGCCCATTGTATAATTAGACACTAACCCTAATAACCATAAACAAACTAAGACGATTGCAATCATTCGAATCATAAATGCCATCCCAATTACAGCCCTCAGGCTGTTTTTGTACTGACTGAATGTGCAATGAATAGGCCAGAACAATTAAAGTGTCATATTCGCTTGGCCCGGTAGTTGCTTACTTAAATGGAAAGGAGTGGTTCGAATATGAAAACAACAAAAGAGACAGTAAAGGGTTACGTGAATAATGCAGTTGGAAAAGTGAAGGAGGCGACAGGAGAGGTGAAGAATGATCCTGAATTGAAACTAAAAGGGAAGTTGCAGCAAATCAAGGGCAAGGCCCAGGTGGCAACTTCAGAATTGAAAGGCTCAATTAAAAAAGCGCTTAAGTAGTGATGCTTTTTCGCGGGGATTAGGATTGCTAGAGTAAAAAAAAACGGCCAACCCTAGAAGCGAGTTGACCGTTTTTTTATGACCAGACTTACGTCTGATTAAATTTGGTTGCGGGGGCCAGATTTGAACTGACGACCTTTGGGTTATGAGCCCAACGAGCTACCAGGCTGCTCCACCCCGCGACAGAAAAATTTTGGTGTGAACCTGTGCAAGAACACTAATCCGACTGATTGAGTTCTGTCAATGAATTAAACTGATCGAGATAAATGCCTTTAAGAATCGACATCTTATATGCAACGCATCAAGTTTCTGATTTTACAGAAGTTTTTTATTTACTGAGGGAGTTTTTGGTGCTAGAATCCGCGAAACTGTTTTGCGATGAAAGGAACCTCTTTTTCATGAAGTCTAAAATCCATCTCCTTCTGCTAGCTTTGATTGCCCTCGGATTTACGAG
>CAIOKW010000271.1 GCA_903858975.1 Oligoflexia bacterium
AAGATTCTTCCAAAAAAGGCTTTCCTTAATCTTGAGCGCTTCGTGAGCCTTGGCGATGTCTTTGAAAACTTTCGCTGCCGCCGCTGGATCACCATACGCAAACGCCACGAGAGTAGGACCCACCACACGGTCCATCACTCCTTTAGCATCCTCACCCATCTCACCATCTTTAGTAATGAGACGACCGATATTGTTTTTAAGAATTTTCACTTCTGTATCTTTTGCACGAAGTGCACGACGGAGAGTGTCCGCTTCAGAAGCCTTAAGGCCTTTATAGTCAGCAAAAAAGGTAATATTTGCTTTAGCAAACTTATCCTTGAGAGCAACCGCTAAATTTTCTTTATTTGTGCGATCCATTATATTCTCCTAAACCTTAGTTTGCGCCAGATGTCGCATCAGAAACATCTAACTTGATACCAGGACTCATTGTTGAGGCAATAGTGATCGCCTGGATATAAGTACCTTTACTTGTTGGAGGCTTAGCGCGCAAAAGCGCACCCGCTACAGACAAGAAGTTATCTTTTAGCTTTTCAGCGCCGAATGACTTCTTACCTACTTTAACGTGAACAATACCTGCTTTTTCAGCGCGATATTCAACTTTACCCTTACGTTGCTCATTAATCGCTTTTGTAACGTCCAAAGTAACAGTTCCAAGCTTAGGGTTAGGCATCAAATCACGCGGTCCGAGAATCTTACCCACTTTTGAAATCGCAACCATCATATCTGGAGTTGCAATCAACTTGTCGAAATCAAGAAATCCACCTTGAATTCTTTCGATCAAATCATCCGCTCCAACGATATCCGCTCCAGCAGCTTCCGCTTCTTTAGCTTTATCGCCTTTAGCAACTACAGCAATTTTAAGTTTTTTTCCGGTCCCGTGAGGTAGAACAACCGCACCACGAACCTGCTGATCACCCTGCTTAGTATCTACGCCAAGGTTGAAAGATGCGTCGATAGTTTCATCGAATTTTGCACCCGCGATCTTACAAACGAGCTCAAAAGCTTCTTCTAGTTTGTAAGACTTATTCATATCTACTTGTGCCATTGCAGCCGCATATCGCTTGCCGAATTTAGATGCTACAGCACTTTTTTGAGACTCTGCTTTTCCAGCAGACTCAGACTTCTTCTTTGCCATTTTTCTCTCCTTGGTTCAATCGCCCCGAAACCAGTTCGGTAGCTCCCAAAAATTAGCCCAATAATTTGAGCTGGTTTACTACATCAACTTCAGATCATCAACCTGAAATTCAATCAGCCTTGAACAGTAAGACCACAGCTCTTCGCTGTACCTTCGATTGAATTCATAGCCGTCTCAACAGTTGCCGCATTTAAATCCGGCATCTTTAATTTTGCAATTTCTTCAATCTGCTTACGTGTCACTGAGCCTACTTTTTTACGGTTTGGCTCTCCAGAACCTTTTTCAATTTTGGCTGCTTTAAGGAGCAAAATCGCTGCGGGTGGAGTTTTAGTAATGAAAGTAAAAGAACGGTCAGAATAAACAGTAATAATTACTGGAATAACCATTCCTTTTTGATCTGCAGTCTTCGCATTGAAAGCCTTACAGAATTCCATGAT
>CAIOKW010000272.1 GCA_903858975.1 Oligoflexia bacterium
CACTCGGCCATCTCTCCGCAGTCGTACAGGCAAGCTATCAAAGCTTCGCGCTCCACGCAAAATGTATTTTCAACTTGGAGGCGGGGCGTCTAAGGATTTTGCTCACTCCAGTCCCCGGTTGCATCCCTTGAATCCGTCTCGTAGAATTGAAGGATGAAGATATCTACCGCATTCAGTTCCCTTACTTTGGCCGTCTTAGCCTTGAATTCATCTGCTTTTGCTGAAAAGTGCAATTTCTCAGTCGATCCAGGCTCCGTACAGGTCAGTTGGACTGCGTTTAAGACCATGCAAAAAGTGGCAGTGAATGGGGCATTTCCGCAGGTTGCGGTGAAGGGGAAGCTGACCCATCAAAACAGCATGGCGCACTTGCTTCAGCAGCTCACGGCTCAAATCGAGATTTCAGGCCCGTCTTCTATCAAAACTGGCAATCCAGGCCGGGACCAGACCCTCTTTGAACATTTTTTCAGCCACTTCAAAAAAACGCCCACCCTCAAAGGGCAGTTCTTGGATGTGAAGGGCAAGGAAACTGAGGGTGAGCTCATGCTGAAATTGAGTCTCAATGAAAAAACAAAAATGGTTCCAATGAAATACACCCGAGATGAATCTGGAACTTTTCAAGCCACGGGTTCGATTGACGTCCTGGAGTTTGGCCTGAACGATACATTTGACGATCTCCACAAAACCTGTGAGGTTCTTCACAAAGGTCCTGATGGAGTTTCTAAAACTTGGCCCGGAGTTGACCTAAAGATTCAGGCGAAAGTTGAACGCAAGTGTAATTCATGATCGCATCTTTTTCGCTCCTCACGCCTCTGGAATTAAATTCGCTCCATTCTGATTTAACGCTATTTTTATTTCCTTTAGGGGGGCTAGAACAGCATGGGCCGTGCTTGCCCTTCGGAGTGAAGCTTCTGCAGGCCGAGGAATTTGCAAAGGCACTGGCAGATGATCTGCAGAAGAAACTTCCGCAGTGGAATTTTGTTTTGATGCCCTTACTGCCGCTCAGTGTAGATTCCGTAACGAATCGCATGGCGATACAGGTTCGACCTCATGTGGTTCGAGATGCGGTGGTCGATCAATGCGAGCATCTGAAGCGTTTGGGCTATAAAAATTTTGCAGCAGTAAGTTCCCACCTGACTCCGAAGCAGCAGACTGCACTTGAGGATGCCTCGCGGATTGTGAGTGGAAAGGGCTGGTTTTCTGGTAAGAAAGCGCAGCTCATTTCTGTCGGGGGTGCTTTGATTGAGAGCAAGCAGGTATGGGAGTCTCCCTTAATTGCTCTTCCCAGAGAGCACGGAGGCGAGAAAGACACTGGCTTTATGCTCCGCTATTCTCCGGCACTGGTTCAAAATCAATATTTGAATTTAGAAGACCAGCCTCGGCCGCGAGCGAGCATTACTCGTTTTTTTGCCTTCATGAATCATGAGATCGATGGCTACTGGGGCAAGCCGAAACTCGCAAATCCCACGCATGCTGAGCAGGATCTCTTAGTGGAAGTTTCAACCATCGCTCAGAAAATGCTTCCTTGGTTAGAGCGAGGGCAGGGGAAGAAGCAATTCCAATCAGCCTATCGGTATTTTCCTTTTAATGGGAGTTTCTTTAAAGCCTACGTGCTCGCAACGATTTTTTTCATCATGATGCTTTTATGGGCGCTTTGGAGCTTAAAAGATGTTTTTGAGCCCTAAGGTATTTGCCTCTCTCGCAATTTGTTTTCTGCTTTTCTCATGTGCCTCCCCTGAGGTCAAAAAGGTCCTCACCTTGAAAGAGCAAATTGCTGCAGACACTGAAAAGGCACAATCCCTTTCGGAAGATTTTGGGCGGCGAGCCCAGTTCATTAATTTGCCAAGAGCGGAAAAATTCTTAACCAAAACTGCAATTAAGCTGGCTCAGTTTTCAAAGGACTTTCAACTCCAAACGATTGAGATCCGAATTCATCGCGATTCTGACCCAATTTATGCTCGTGGTTTTTCGTTCCCCGGTACTTTAATCTCGATCCCCTACAATTTGCTAAAGAAAGTGGAGTTCGAGAATGAACTTGCCGCTTTCATCTCCTATGAACTGGCGAATGTGATCAATCGCCATCTGGCCAATCGAGTGGAGGCCGACAAAAAGTATGACTTAAAAAGACCCGTCATTCTTTTTGGGGAAGGGAGTGTTTTTGATCTCGATCAGAGCGAAAGGGCTCAGTCGATCAAATTAGGAACTCAAATGTTGTATTACGCGGGTTATGATACGCGTGGAATGGCGTCAATCTTCCAACGCTACGCAAATTACCTCGGAAATCCAGTTTCCGATTCACAGAAAAAAGAAGTAGAATTCAATATAAGAGAGGCGCAGCGAGCAAGGAATGAGCTTTTACCTGCGTTGAAGCCGATCGTGAGGAGTCCCGAATTCATTCAGTTTAAGAAAGAGTTGGGTCGAGTACAGAAATGAAATTTAAGGGAGTAATTCAAGCAATGGAAGCGAGAATGATGGAAGAGCAAGGAATGCAATCGTTTATTGAGCGCTCGGGTGGAGTACAATCCATTGAGAAGATGCCCGGAGATGCGAGTACTCGAAGATACTACCGCATCAAGGCTCTAGACGAAAAAAACTCTCTGCGCAGTTTGGTCATGATGGCCATGGAGCCCTTCGAAGAAAAGGGAGCTAATATTCCCTTTCTTGCAATTCAGAAACATTTAAGAAATGCAGGAGTCGATGTGCCCGAAGTTTTGGACATTGATCCTAAAAATGGTTTTATTCTTTTAGAAGATTTGGGAGACACCACTCTCCTTCGTAGTCTTCAAGAAGTATCGGGCTCAGAACAAGAGCGGGTATATTTTGAGAAGGCGATTGATGCTCTTGTTACCCTTCATACCAAGACTGGGCCTGCTTCCGCAAATGACGCTGAAAAAGCGGTGATTGATGGTTTTAAACTTCGTTTTGACCATGAAAAGCTGATGTGGGAAGTGAACTTCACCATTGAACACTTCTATCAAAAACACCTTCAGCGAACGTTCAAAGAACAAGATTATAAAATTATTCAAGAGGGTTTCAGCAAAATTTGTAACGAATTGGCAAATGAGCCAACCGTGTTCACTCATCGCGATTATCATAGTCGCAATCTGATGGTCACTGAGACTGGCCGCTATGTCATGATTGACTTCCAAGATGCTCGAATGGGTCCATGTCAGTATGATTTGGCCTCTTTACTTCGAGACAGTTATTATCAGCTGGATGAAAAACAGATCCAGTACTTGACGGGATATTATCTTGAGCAGATGAAGCTGAAGGGTTCAGAAATTAAAGACTTGAAGCAATTTGAACGCATGTTTGATTTAATGGCGGTTCAAAGAAATTTCAAGGCAATCGGTAGCTTTGCTTCATTTTTGAATCGCCGAGGGAACCCGGCGTATCTGAAATTCATCGGTAATACCTTTGAAAATATCAGACGTAACCTCTTAAAATATCCTGAGTTCCAGCAGCTCCGCGAGGTTCTGTATCACTACTATTATTTCTAGTGCCATGGTTCTGGGAGCGGGGCTTGGCACCCGTCTCCGACCCTTCACCGACGCAACTCCGAAGCCTTTACTTCCGGTGCATGGGGTCCCATGCATTGAGTTTGCGCTGATTTCGTTGAAAGAGGCGGGTGTATCGGATGTGGTCGTGAATGTGCATGCTCACGCCGAGCAGATGCGAGCCTATATGGCGTCGCTAAAGATCCCGGGACTCTTGCTTCATGAAAGTGATGAAACTGAGCAGCTTCTGGGGAGTGCCGGAGGATTTAAGAAAGCGCTTCCTTTATTAGGAGGCTCTTCGTTTTTTTCCATGAATGCCGATGTCATTCACCTTACTTCGCTTCAGGCACTGCGAAAGCGGCATGAAGCGCTTCGCAGGGAGCATGGAGTTGTGATGACTCTGGTTTTAGCTTCGGGCGAGTGCGTGCAAGAGCAGGCGGGAGAGTACCGAGAAATTTTCACCGATGAGGCCAGCGGCCTAATTCATGGATTTGGCGAAAAGAAGAATCGTGTTCCGTTTTATACTGGGACTGCCATTATTGAGGCAGAGGCCTTTTCAGGGCTCAGAGAAGGCTCACCTGCAGAGTTTGTACCTGAAGTCTTAGAGCCTGCAATTCGAGCCGGGAAAGTGGGCTTCCTTTTTTCAGATTCACTTTGGATTGATATCGGTTCGCCAGAACTTTGGCACAAAGCCCAGTTTAAATTAGCTGAGTCTATGAGGGCGGGGACCCTGCCTCAGGTATTCCAGGACCGATTGCTCCAAGCAGATCCGACCTTTGGAGGGCGTTTCGAGCTTGGCAAAAACAAGATCCAGTTAGACGATATCGAATATGAGATTAAGGATATTCGGCGTTCCTAAATACATCCTCATTGCCTATGGGCTTTTTCCATTGATGCTTTGGAGCGCCTTTCACTTAAATTCCATCTACTATCATCGGGAAGAGGCGTTCTGGGCATTTGGTTTTGGGATTCTCGTGTGCTCGATCTTTACTTATTCTTTTAGACGAGGAATTTTCCTCATTCGCTATTTGATCTATGCGTCCATTACCTTTGAAATTCTCGTTGAATTGCTTCCTTCAGTGCTGGAGCGGGATTTTGCTACACTCGGTGGGACGCTCCTCGCGCTTCTCGTGTCTATTGGAGTAGGGGCATGGTTAGAAGGAAAAGTGGGTACCGCATTTTTGAATCCGCGGGCTACCTGGTTTGAAGGTGAGCCCAAAGTTCTTCCAAAGGTAAGAGCTCGCATTCGCCTGGGTGAAACATGGGTACCGGCAGGGTTGCGTCGTATTGATGAGCGGGGACTCTTTTTATTACTCGATGCAGGAACGAATTACAAAAAAGGCCAGAAAATAGAATTTGAGCTCACTTATCTTGGGGAGCCTGTTCAGGGCGAAGGGAAGCTTCGCGCCTGCTTTTTGGGTGAGAAACTTGGCTTTGGCCTTCAGTTTTACCCAAAAGACCTTTATCATTTTAATCAGTATACTACATTGGTGAAGCGACTCAGAGGAGAGGGCTTGTGAACTATTCATATCGACTCAAAACAGGAATTCTGACTTTGGTTTTATTGATGACGGGTCTTTCCTCATGCACTCGAGAATCGGACGACTCCTCTCCAAATAAAGTTCTCGAAAGTTACATTCAAATTAGTTTCGCAGCAGCGACTGCCCAAGATAAAAAACGAATGGAAGAGCTACTCACCGGAGACACGAAGGCGCGTTTGTCCTCTTGGAGTGATGACCAATTTACGAAAGCATTTATTGGGACCAAGAAAAAGTTTCAAGGACTAAAGGTTCTAGAAACGAAAAAGGTGAATGAGCAAGAAGTGGCCTTGACCTATGAACTTTCTTATCAAGAGGGCCCCCAAGACAAGCTTGCACTGGTGACCCAGCGAAAGCTCTGTACCATCACCCACGAAGCCGATGGATGGAAGATTAAAGAAGTACGAAGTATCCGTGAATCGATTGAATATCTGAAAGAACTCAGTTTGCCCTAGTGGCAGGAGCAATTACGCAGATGGTAAATCTGATCTTAACTGTGACTTTGTTTTTCGCGGCCCCATTCATTTTGGTGGGCTTAGCCATGAAATCTTGGGTGCTAGCCCTGGTCGGATTGGTATTTGCGGCTCTGTATTTAGTGTTCTTTTTCATGAACGGATTTTCTGAGTTCCTCATTGATTTAAAAGCGGTTCACGTCAGCGATGAGCTTGATTCCCGACTTCAGAGACTTTGGATATTAGCCGGACCTGAGCGGGTCAGCGCGCGATTTTGGACTTTTCCTTCACCTTTAGTTGAATTTAAATTCTGGGTATCCGCAGATAAGAAACTCGAGATTTTTTTCAGTCAGGGACTCATCCACATGGCAACCGATTCAGGTTTAAAGGCGGCGTTTCAGAGTGTGAGTGAAGTAAAGATATCTGAAACCAAGCTTCAAAATAGACTTCATGCGCTCACGACGCGTATCGAACGAATCAAGGGGCCAAAAGAGGATTTCCGGTATTGGCTTTTATCTTTTTGGCTCTATCCACTTGAGCGCCTTTTAAACATTGCTAGAATTTAATTATGCTACCTAAACTTGATTTGACCACATTCTTTCTGTCCGTATCTCAAGCCGCCATGCAGTCCATGGAGGGCGAAACTAAAGATCTCGAGTTTGCGAGACACAATATTGATCTTTTAGAGCTCATGCAGGAAAAAACGAAGGGGAACCGGTCACAGGACGAAGATCAGCTCCTGAATCACCTTTTGTTTCAACTCCGAATGAGCTTCGTAAAAACCGAAAAGGAATAATCGTATGGAAAACAAAACGCAGCTTCCAAAATCAGGAACGCCTCGCTCGGAAGTCTTAAAACAATTGGCATCCCTCCACCAAGTAGATACCAAGTGGCGTGAGGGGCGCGCATTCAGTTTGGTTTACCATGAGAGTGACGAACACACTGATTTCCTAAAAAATGTTTATACGATGTACTTTCATGAGAACGGATTGAATCCAGGTGCGTTTCCGTCCATTAAAAAATTTGAATCTGAAGTGGTTTCGATTGCTGCCCATTTACTCAATGGGGGCGAAAAAGCTGCAGGAACGATGACCTCTGGTGGATCAGAGAGTGTCATGATGGCAGTAAAAGCGCACCGTGATTGGGCGTATGCGACTAAAGGAATCAAACAACCTGAAATGATTCTGCCCATTACCGTGCACCCCGCGTTTGATAAAGCGGCTCATTATTTTGGAGTGAAGGCCATTAAGGTCGCAGTAGATTCAGATCAAAAAGTGGACTTGAACGCAGTTAAGGCTGCGATCAATGAGAATACTATTTTACTCGTAGGTTCGGCTCCTCAATATCCGCATGGAATCATGGATCCAATTGAAGATTTAGCGAAATTAGCAAAATCTAAGGGAATTGGAATGCATGTAGACGCTTGCGTCGGTGGATTCATGCTCCCGTTTTTAAGAAAGCTTGGACGTGAGATTCCCCCATTTGATTTTGCAGTGGACGGAGTCACTTCGATGTCTGCTGACCTTCATAAGTATGGCTTCACAGCCAAAGGTGCCTCTGTCGTGATTTACAAAGATAAGGATCTCAGACGCTATCAGTTTTTTGTGAGTAAGGATTGGCCAGGGGGGCTTTTTGCTTCTCCTTCAGTCACAGGGACTCGTCCTGCAGGTTCCATTGCAGCGGCATGGGCAACACTTCATGCGCTCGGCGAAGAAGGGTACTTAAGGCTTTATCGGGATCTTTTAGAAACGGTGAAGAAGTTCAGAGCAGGAATTGAGGCCGCAGGCCTACACATTATTGGAAATCCAGTGGGCACGATTCTGTCGTATGAAGCAAAAGATGCAAACATTCATGTGATGGCCGATTTGATGGAGTCGAAGGGCTGGTTTGTAGACCGACAAATGAACCCGGATTCGATTCACCTGACCATTACTCCTGCCAATGCGCCCATCGTGAATCAGTACTGTGCAGATTTAAAAGAGAGTTATGAGTTTGCCAAAGCGCATCCTGAATTAGGCGGGGAAGGCATGGCCGCGATGTATGGGATGGTTGCAAAATTACCCGATCCAACGATGGTCAATCAATTCCTCTATCAATACATGGATCAACGCTACGAGACCTAATTTGAGGCAGGTGTCCTTGACTTCATACTTTTCGATCCCATCTTATTTATGGGAGAGACAATATGAGTCAGAAATACACCAATTCGATGATGAACGCCCTTCAGAGTGCCCAGACCGAGGCGCATCAGAGGGAGCATCAGAATCTTACGCCCGAGCACCTTCTCTACGCATTGGTTTCTGAAAGCGCGGAGGAAGAGACCTCGATCGGAAGTCTGCTCAGTCTTTCTGGCGTCACCCTTCAGGCCTTAAAAGCGGCGCTCGAGAATCGAATTAAAACTTTTCCAAAAGTGCTCTCGAGTTCAGGGCAGCTCTATCCTACGCCTGAGTTTCAGAAGTTGATGGCGCTGTCTGAAGGAGAGGCAAAAAAGTTTCAAGATGATTACGTAGCACCCGAACACTTTATTTTAGCCCTCCTTCAAGGAAGCGCGTCTGGATTTGAGTCAGCAAAATTACTGAAGGACATGGGCGTTACCGATGCCAAGTTCAGAGACGCGCTCAAAAAAGTAAGAGGCAACACGCGTATTCAAGATGAGGATCCCGAAAGCAAAATGAATGTTCTCAAGAAATACTGTCGAGATTTAACCGCATTGGCTCGTGAGCAGAAGCTTGACCCGGTGATTGGACGCGATGAAGAGATTCGTCGAGTGATGCAAGTTCTCTCTAGAAGAACCAAAAATAACCCCGTGCTGATTGGTGAACCGGGTGTGGGGAAGACGGCGATTGCTGAGGGACTCGCGCTCCGAATATCGACTGGAGACGTTCCGGTCAGTCTAAAAGATAAGCGAATTATGGTTCTAGATTTGGGAGCCCTGATTGCAGGCGCCAAGTTTAGGGGTGAATTTGAAGAACGCCTCAAAGGAGTTTTGAAAGAGGTCACTGCGGCTCAAGGACAGATCATCCTTTTCATTGATGAGCTTCATACCCTGGTGGGGGCAGGCGCAAGCGAAGGGGCCATGGATGCCGCAAACCTTTTAAAGCCAGCCCTTTCACGAGGTGAGTTGCACTGTATCGGAGCGACCACGCTTGATGAGTATCGCAAGTACATTGAAAAAGACGCTGCCTTGGAGAGGCGCTTTCAGCCAATTCAAGTGAATGAGCCCACTGTAGAAGCCACGATTTCAATCCTGCGTGGACTTCGTGAACGATACGAAGTACACCACGGGGTGACGATTCGGGATGCCGCACTCGTAGCCGCAGCCACACTCTCGA
>CAIOKW010000273.1 GCA_903858975.1 Oligoflexia bacterium
CCCGGATTGACCTCCTCAGTCAGTGGTCTTTCCGAAATTAAGATGTAACGGCCCCCAGTCAAGTGTCTCTGCCTTTAGTACCCACCAAAGCACCTCCAGCCTAGACAATATACTCTTCGGAAAACGTCAAAAAAACTTGAGCGCAATTTTTGATTAAATTATTAGCGTGTAATTTCGTGGTGTTATAAGGCCACAAAGACCCTACATATGATTCTCATGGATGACTCCGCCGTCCAGCTCAGGGCAATATATTAAATCTATTTAAAATACATTGCCGAAGTCAACAAAATGACGTAGAGTCCGCTCCATTATGGCGGCTACTGAACGCGTGACTTTAATTAAATCTGACTCTGAGCGCACCCGCGAGGTAAAAACCTCGGGTGACGTGGCCGGCCTTCGAGTGATGGCCAGAACCACTACCTCTTCCCTCTCTGATTATCCAGAGTGGAACATGGATGAGCTTCGCTCTTACCGCCGAGATGCGGTCGTGACAGACGGAGCTTGTTCTTAATTCTGTCGTCTATTGTTCTTCACCGTGTGGGAATTTGCCCACACTTTAAACGCTGACCGCTTTCAATTCGATTGCATTGCACTTTGCACGTGGCACAGCGATTGCTCTTGCTCCCCAGAAAAGGAGTAATCATGAAAATCTATTATCCATTCGTTAGTCTCTGTCTTTTTATCGGTGCGTGCGGATTGGGCGAACACTCAAGGCTCAGCACTCAACCCTTAAGCGAGGGCCCCCCTCCCACTTTCACCCATAATCTTCGGCCCCATCTCTACCGAGACCTGAACCAAGAACACTCAGGAGCGAGGATGCAAGTTCTTGCAATACTCGAGACACAAGCACTCCCGGCTGAAATCAGGAACCTTCCGGATGGCTCAGACATCGGAACCCTAAGTGTTGAATTCGAAACTCAAACCTATAAACCTAATTATCAGGATGAAGTTAAACCCTCCTCCGGGAGACTGCTTCAAGACACTGGCGCTCGAGTCATTCTGATTCGGACAGATGGACTTGAGAACATCGTTCAATTTGGGATTCGAAAACCCGCTGAAGTACCGGTGATTCAAGATCAAAGCACAGCAGTCGAAGTCCATTTTATGCCGCGAGACTATTGCGCGCAAGTCGCGGTTCCCGAAACTCCCACGCTCTACGCTGATCACATGAAGCCTCAGAACGCCATCTGTGATCCCGCTGGAGATTGCCGAGCACAAGTTAGCCGCGGGGACACGGATTTAGACAACCAGTTCTACCACTTTAATCTAAATGCCGTTCCACCCGGTTTAAAGTTAGGTGCATGCACATCGACACAAAAATTCTATCAAAAGACCGAAACACGATATGATAGCTCTGTTCCTTGGCTTGGGATCGTCACTCTGGATTCACAATTCGCCAAACACGCAAGCGCAATTCAGTTTGTGCTTTGAGATCGCCGCTCCCACTGAAGGGCCGTCTTCAAAATATTTTCCATTGAAGAATGGATCGGTTGCCAGCCTAATTCATTTCGAGCACGACTTGAATCTGCGACGAGTACTGCTGAGTCACCCGCTCTACGGGGATGCACTTCGAATTGAATTGCTGATCCCACCACTTTCTCGGCGGCATGGATCACCTCTAAAACGGTGTTTCCAGTTGCCGTTCCAAGATTAAAGACCGTAGAGCCTAAAAGCTCATCCTTCAAAAGCTTTGAGAGTCCCAAAAGATGGGCGCTCGCTAAATCACTCAGGTGAATGTAATCTCGAACGCAACTTCCATCACGGGTGTCGTAGTCGGTTCCATAAACCTGGAGTGACCGACCCCCAATCGCCGCCCGAAGCAGCAATGGAATCAAATGGGTCTCTGGTTCATGCCACTCCCCCAAGCTTCCTCGAGGCGATGCGCCCGCGGCATTGAAGTAGCGAAAGATGACAGAGTTCAAACCCCACTCTGAATGAGCTTCGCGAATGGCATTCTCCATCTGGAGTTTTGATTCACCGTAAGGATTAATTGGATTGAAGGGAGTGTTCTCGAGTAGCGGTTGATGAGCCAAGACTGGGTCTAAAACTTTACCGTAGACAGCAGCCGTACTTGAAAAAACAATCCGCTTACATCCAAATGCCTTCATCGCTGAGAGGAGATTTTTTGAGCCCTTCACATTATTCTCAAAATAGAACTCAGGGCGCTCTACCGACTCCGCTACTGAAATTTTTGCGGCAAAATGTAAAACCGCATCGGGCTGCGCTGATGCAAAGGCCTCATTCAGCGCATCAACATCAAGAAGGTTCACCTGATAAAATTTCGGTTCAGGAAAGCCTCTTTGAAGCGCGTGGGCTTTCAGAGTATTCACAAATTCAAGGTGCCCCGTACTAAGGTCATCCAAAAAGGAGAGCTGTGGAAGTGCAGATCCTTTGGAAAAAGCATCTGAGTCAATCAAAGCCTCTACAAAATGAGAGCCGATATATCCTGCAGCGCCTGTAATAAGAACTTTGTAACCCATTTGTCTAAATTAACATTTCAACCGTTAATAGAGAATGAGTTTTTCCAATTCGATGGAGGTGCCTATGGCACCGGTGACCTCAAAGCGCAGCGTGAAGCGTGAGTTGGCATCGGTCGTGAGCGATGCAGGAATAACAAACTCGAGCTCTCGCCATTCAGGGCCGTTGAACTCCACCTCGCCGATGAAGGCTTCATTCGCAAGGATTCTCAAGCGAAGAGTTCGTCCCGCTTCAAGAATGGTACGGCCCTTAAGCTCTACTCTTTTAGGCTGAATGTGCTTTTGAATATCAAAATAGAGTTCAGAATTGGCACCCTGTAAACGAGTCCCAGTACTATTTGGTGGCTCCCAACCCACCAATGAACGATTGGCAACAGGAACCCTAAAATCGAGAGTTACTCCTGGATTGAAATCTAAGATTCCTGGCTTGCTCCACCGGAGTAACTTTTGCTCAATGAAATAGAGTCGATAGGCCAAGCTCACATTCGGATGTGCAGATAGCCAGAAGCCATAGAGGTAAAAGGAGCCCAATATCAATATTGCAATGATACTGAGGTGTTTTTCAAAGCGCTTCATGTGGTGAACCCCCGTCCACCGACAAAGGCTCCAATGAAATAGGCACAAATAATGACAAATGCGATTAAGATCCCTCGACGCAGTTTATTCCGATTCTCGGTTAACATGCCGAGGGCAACAAACACTGGAAAGAGAGTTAAAACATAGCGCTGCATAGAGTTTGGACGAACAGCGAAGGGAATTAGAGTTCCTAAAATCGGAAT
Source organism: Oligoflexia bacterium (assembly GCA_903858975.1). GTDB lineage: Bacteria > Bdellovibrionota > UBA1018 > UBA1018 > CAIMNF01 > CAIMNF01. The sequence goes on from CAIOKW010000273.1 coordinate 3,257, forward strand.
CAAGCCTTCTGCTGCAAACCCCCTACGCCATAAATAAATTCCTGCCAGTATTCCAAGAATCCCACTCCCGGCGCGAAATTTCCCGCTCAACGCCTGCTCAGTCATCGCACGCCACATCACGATAAGAGGGTTCCCGAGCTTCTCGTTGCCCCAGGCCGCCTGAACATGAAGGAATGCGAGGGCATCACCCACATGGTGGTTCAAATAAAACAGGTAGCCAAAAAGCCCGAGGGGCACGAGTGCTAGCGCAAGTACCGCGCGATGTGAGCCCGCTTGTAATCGGATCAGCGAGCGAAACCCAAATTGTTTTACCGCTAGAATCAAAAACGAAAAGAAAACGGTCACACCCAGGTTTCGGGTCGCAGTTAAAGCTGCCGCAAAAAGGCCCGCCGTGATCCAGGCGCTCTCTCTTGCGAAATAGAGGGCTCCGATCATGAATAAAAAATAGGGCGATTCGGTGTAGGCTGCTGAGAAATAATAACTAAAGGGTGAAAAGGCAATGGCTAGCACGATGAAGCGCGCCGTTTCTTCTGAAAAGAGTTTTCGGGAGTACTGAAACAGGAGGATCAGGGCAAAAAAGAATGAAAGATTGGAAACCCAATACGCCGACATTAAACCTGACATTCCCGTCGGATTCGCAATGAGTCCAGATAGGACCGGAAAAAACGGAAAAAATGCCCAGTTCGCAGGGTCGGAGGTTGGGTGATGGGGCGTGATGATCGGTGCAGAATGATAACCAGCATTAATGATCGTTAAGTACCAGTGACAGTCCCAATTGCACATGGCCCAGGGCAAGGTGCGGTGTCCGCCCGTAAAATACTCAAATAGAAATGCCGTGATCCATACGAAAAGACGACTAATGAAGAAGGCACTGAGGACAAAGCGGAGATCAGAATAATTACTTTTGATGCGTGTCACCTGATCTGAAGTTCGGCGAAGGATTAGACTCAGCATCGATTTTTTCCTTACATAACTTTTAGGTTCAGAATACGGGAGAAGCTTCGTAATTTGAGAAGGTTTGAAGCACTTGGTCTTTGGTGGAAACAATTGGATCCTTCACCGGCCACTCAATTTTTAGATCTGAATCCGAATAGATGATTCCACCCTCAGTTTTCGGTGAATAAGGAGCATCAACTTTGTACATGACATCAGCGGGCTCATTTCCTAACACACAAAAACCATGAGCGAAGCCTGCAGGAATCCATAGCAGGCGCCCATTTTCATCAGACAACTCTACTGCTTCCCACTTTCCATAGGTCGAAGAGTTTTTTCGAATATCAACCGCAACATCCCAAATGCGTCCGCGAATCACGCCTACTAACTTTCCTTGGCCTGGATTACTCTGGTAATGAAGCCCACGAATCACACCGGGTTTAGATCGGGAATGGTTGTCCTGGATGAAATACTTCGGCAAACCGTAGGATTCGAAGCGCTCTTGCTGATAGCGTTCGGCAAAATATCCCCGATCATCATGGAACTGCTTCAACTCAATCAGCTTCAGGCCTTCCAGTGACAAATCCTTAACCATTTTGCTCTCCTAATCTTACAAGGCATTCCTTCAGCGCTTCTTGCCAGGGCCTTGGGGTAATGCCAAAAGTCTGTTTTAACTTCTCCAAGCTCAATCTTGAATTCTGTGGGCGTTTTGCGGGCGTCGGATACTCTGAACTCGGTATCCCGATGATCTTATTCTTCGGAAGGATCGCCTCTGCAAAGCCTGCCCAACTGGTGTTGCCCGAATTTGTAAGATGATAAACCCCCGAAGGAAATTCTTTTCCTTCAGCCTTAAGCTCAAGAGCGCGCATCAGCGCCTCCAAACTATATGCTGCTAAGTCAGGTGCGTAACTCGGAGACCCCACCTGGTCACTCACGACACGAAGCTCGGGTCGATCCACGCCAATTCTTAACATCGTCTTCACGAAGTTTTTCCCGACATGCGAGAACACCCACGAGGTACGAAAAATTAAATGCTCACATCCTGATTTTTGAAGGAGAGCATCACCTTCAGCCTTGGTCTGTCCGTAGTAATTTCCCGGCGCATGATTTTCTGATTCCACATGCGGCTCTACACCCTCACCTGCATAGACATAATCACTTGAGTAATGAATCAAAGGAATATTTGCGTCAACGCAATAGCTTGCAATGTAACCTGGCGCTTGGGCGTTAATGGTCTCGCATAAAGTACGCTCTTTTTCGGCAAGATCTACCTGAGTGTAGGCCGCTGTGTTGATAATGAGGTCCGGTTTTTCAATTTGAATTTTTTTGATCAACTCAGGTGGGTTCGATAGATCAGCATCCCCCCGCGACCAGGCTTTCATTTCCCAACCAATGGGAAACGCGCTTGAATTTGCGAGCTCTTGAAATGCCTGTCCGAGCTGTCCGCTCGAACCTAATAACAATATTTTCACATCTTACCCTTTCAACTCCTTAACATAGAACTTAGCTCGCGTATTGCCAACGCATTTCACCCCACTGAAAGACTGTAGGTCTTTTTGTGCCACACGCTTTGAAATTAAATCACCACACGCAGCGATATAGTCATTTACAGTAATGCGGTCTTTAAACTGAATCAGCTCTGCTAAAATCTTGTGGCGCTCGATCGCACCAATCCCCGTCCTCTGAAGACTCTTTTGCTTAAGCGAGAACTTATTTAGAAACACATCCCGGCCCATAAAGCCCCATTTTTTAAATGACTTGATTGGCCACTCAGCATCCTCACGCACTCGCTGATTGGCAAAGCCCTGCACACCAATAAAGTAATTTTCGTGATTCGCGGGCAATACCCCCTCAAGTGCTGTGGAACTCCAAAATTGAAACAACCGCTTGTCATCTCGAGGGCAAAGAAAGTTTTTATACTGATCTAAGAGAACCCCTAGCGCAGCAGGTGAGGCTTGAGTGAGGTTTTCGCGCCTTACTTCTACCGGTGCCATGGATCTCCACTGCCGATCCAGTGCCGTTAACCATAATTCACCCAAGCGCGGATCAAAACGGGTCCACTGCGCAAAGCACACAAGAGCGGAGACACTCAAACTCACTCCTGATTGCATCAAGGCATAAGCTTTTTGAACTTCGGCTTCACTTGGAACTTCGGGCTTATGACTCATCCAAGATCACCTGTAGAAAATCGATCGCTTTTTGTGCACCTGGAATTCGTTTTTTTAAGAGTTCTTCAAGTCTTGCCTCAACCAGGCGCAGATCTGCGTTTCTCTTAATCAAAGCACGCGCATGGGGAATGTCTTTTGTTCGGGCGGCAAAACACTTCATGATGAGCATTTCTTCTTTTCCGAGCGCGTCTACCTTTAAATGATTACCCTTGTAAACCTCGACCAAGCGCTCGGCATAGTCGACAGGTAAAACATGAGAAAAAGTGGAGAAGTAAGGATTCAACCAGTCGGCTGGTAGACTGAGCTTTTTTGCAATCTCATGGACTTGTGGGGTCAGCACTTCTGGACTCATTCCTCTTGGGATGGCGTCAATGTCCATCGTACCCCGCGGAAAACCATGCGCCAAGATCATCGCTCCACCACCGCCCATAATCATTGAAATGAACTCGTTTGGACGATCTCGAGCTAGGCTCTCGTTCAGTTCCGTTAATGCTGCCAGCATGATTTCTTTAGTGAGTGGTCCCATAACTCTATTTTACGAATTAATTAATTAATTCGCAATAGATTAAAAAGTGCAAAAATTGCAATTCTTTATGCTTTTTAAATTAACTTAGACCAATCGTAGGTCACTTTCACTCCAGGCTTTGAAGTCACCTTCTTGCTCCACTCCAGATTTCCGAGGTACCAACTGATGGTTTCCTTCAAGCCGTCTTCAAATCGCTTGAAGTGGTGAACATAGCCAAGCTCTTTTTGTGCTTTGGAATCATCAATCGCGTAACGAAAGTCATGGCCGGGGCGATCCGCCACAAAAGTAATGAGCTCACGATAAGATTTTCCCGAAGCTTGGGGCTTTAATTCATCCAAAATATCACAGAGTGAATGAACCACGTTTAAGTTTGTGCGTTCGCTATTTCCACCAAAACAATAGGTCTCACCGGGCACTCCCTTTTCGAGAGCCAGAAGAATTCCACGAGCATGGTCTTTGACATGGATCCAATCCCGAATATTATCACCCTTCCCATAAACCGGGAGCGCCTTACCTTGGAGCGCTGATAGGATCATGTGGGGAATGAGTTTTTCAGGAAACTGTTTTGCACCGTAATTATTGGAGCAATTCGTAATGATGGTCGGCAAATGATAAGTGTGAAACCACGCACGAACTAAAAGATCGGATGCGGCCTTCGATGCTGAGTAAGGAGAGTTTGGTGCGTAAGGAGTGGTTTCGGTAAACTTACCCGTCGCCCCAAGCGTTCCAAATACTTCATCTGTGGAAACATGAAGGAATCGAAAGTTTTGCTTCGCTTCACCTGAGAGTGATTCATAATATGCGCGAGTCGCGGTCAGTAAGGAAAAGGTTCCATTCACATTGGTCTCAATGAAGGCTCCTGGGCCTGAAATGGACTTATCCACGTGTGACTCAGCTGCGAAATGCGCAACCATTGAAATTGCATTCTCATGAAGCGCGCGCTCAAAAGTTGCGGTATCTAAAATATTGGCATGGATAAACTTAAATTTCGAATTGCCCTTGAATTGGTCTAAATTTTCTAGGTGACCGGCATAGGTAAGAGCATCATAACCCACAACGGTGTAACCCGCGCTCAAGGCGACTTCGACAAAGTTACTTCCAATGAACCCGGCAGC
>CAIOKW010000274.1 GCA_903858975.1 Oligoflexia bacterium
GCTTACCGTGGGTGATGGAGTTGCAAAAATCTAAGGCCTTGAAAAAGCAATGGCCGGTGAATAAGTGGATTTCGGTAACAATGTTACTGGTATGATCCTCAACCTTGAAGAAATGGCAGTCGGCGCCGCAATTCTGGGTGATGAAACTCAGATTAAAGAAGGCTCCGTAGTAAAGCGTACGGGCAAAATTGTTCAGGTGCCGATCGGTAAAGAGCTTTTAGGTCGTGTTGTAAATGCTCTCGGCCAGCCAATTGATGGCCTTGGAGAGATTAAAGCCACTAAATTCAGCCGCGTTGAAGTAAAGGCGCCAGGAATTATTGAGCGTAAATCGGTTCATGAACCACTCCAAACTGGAATCAAAGCAATTGATGCCATGATTCCGATTGGACGTGGACAGCGTGAGTTGATCATTGGTGACCGTCAAACCGGTAAAACCGCGATTGCGATCGACACCATTATCAATCAAAAAGGCAAAGACGTATTTTGTATCTACGTAGCCATTGGCCAAAAGCAATCAACAGTGGCGCAAGTCGTGGATCGTTTGAAAAAATCAGGCGCGATGGAATACACCATCGTGGTTGCGGCAAACGCATCTGATCAAGCCCCTCTTCAATTCCTTGCTCCTTATACAGGCGTGACCATGGGCGAGTTTTTCCGTGATAACGGAATGCACTCTCTCATCGTTTATGATGATTTGACGAAGCAAGCACAAGCTTACCGTCAGTTGTCACTCCTTCTTCGTCGTCCTCCAGGCCGCGAAGCATACCCAGGAGATGTATTCTATCTCCACTCCCGTCTTCTTGAGCGTGCAGCTAAATTGAGCGACAAGCTTGGAGCCGGCAGCTTGACTGCTCTTCCAATCATCGAAACTCAAGCGGGTGACGTTTCTGGTTACATCCCGACAAACGTGATTTCAATCACTGATGGGCAGATCTTCCTCGAGAGTGACTTGTTCTACAGCGGTGTTCGTCCTGCGGTAAACGTGGGTCTCTCGGTTTCACGGGTCGGTGGATCTGCACAAATTAAAGCGATGAAACAAGTTGCGGGTACCCTTCGACTTGATCTAGCTCAGTATCGCGAGAAAGCGGCATTTGCTCAGTTCGGATCTGATCTTGATCCAGCGACACAAAGGCAGTTAGCACGTGGTCAGCGTCTCGTAGAGATTCTGAAACAAGCTCAATATCAGCCAATGCAAGTGCAAGATCAAATTCTGATCATTTTCGCAGGCGTTAACGGCTATTTGGACACTATGCCTTTGAATCGCCTCAATGCATACGAAGCACAGCTGAAAGATTTCCTAGCGAAAAACTACGCGGATCTTGCAGAAACGATTGCGACCAAAAAAGCAATTGATGATGCAACTAAAGCCCGCTTGGGTGACGCACTTAAAGCTTTCGAAAAGGTTTTCAAGTAATGCCAAGTATCAAAGATCTCAAAACAAGAATCGGCTCGACGAGGAATACACAGCAAACCACTAAAGCAATGAAGATGGTTTCTGCTGCTAAGCTTCGTCGCGCAACAGATGCGATTTTGAGTCAACGACCTTACGCCCAAGAGATTGCAAGAATGATGAGTGTTCTTGCGTCCCAGGGTATGGGTGCCAATGAAAACAAACCGGATCACAAACCGGTCACTTTGTTGGTAGCGTTTAGCTCTGATCGTGGTCTTTGCGGTGGTTACAACGGAAGCATTATTCGTGCAGCAAGCGCTTTTTTAGGTCAGAAAAAGGCCGAAGGTAAAGACGTGAAGTGCGTATTTGTGGGCAAAAAAGCTCACGAAATTCTTAAGTCTCGAATGACTTTTGATCTCGCTCACTACGAAGAGTTTGGTGCAAAGATCACATTTAGAAAGGCTACGGAGCTTTCTAAAAAGATTCTTCCACTTTTTGACTCTGGAGAAGTAGATGAAGTAGTTTTCATCTATAACGAGTTTAAAAATGCGATTAGCCAAGAAGTAAGAACCGATACCGTTCTTCCACTTTCTATGGATGCTGAGTCGTCAAGCGCAGAAATAATGGCGAAGAGCTCAATGGCCGACCTCGTGATTTTTGAACCCTCTAAACAAGAGCTATATGATTCCTTGTCTGCGAAGTATTTCGTAGTTCAAGTGTTCAAGGCTCTTCTAGAGGCTCAGGCGTCCGAACACGGTTCACGTATGAGCGCGATGGAAAACGCGACCAAAAATGCGGGCGATATGATTCGCAAACTCACGCTTCAATATAACAAACAAAGACAGGCTGCGATTACGAAAGAACTTCTCGAGATTATCTCTGGAAGTGAATCGCAAAAAGTACAGGCTTAATAAGGAGAAACGACAATGTCAGCAAGTGCAGGTCAAAATTTAGGTAAGATCAAAGCGATCATCGGACCCGTAGTAGACGTGGAATTTCCATCAGGAAAAGTGCCACCGATTTATCAAGCGGTTCGTGTCACCAACAAAACCAATGGCGATCAAGAGTGGAACCTCGTTCTTGAAGTGGCTCAACACATGGGTGAAAACACCGTACGCTGTATCGCAATGGATGCAACTGACGGTTTGACTCGCGGTCTTCCAGCGCTCGATACTGGTGATCAGATCATGATGCCAGTGGGTCCAGAGACCCTGGGACGTATCTTGAACGTGGTCGGTGAGCCAGTGGATGAAGCGGGTAAAGTGAATGCGAAGAAATCTTGGGGTATTCACCGCGCAGCTCCTGCGTTCAAAGATCAGTCCACTGCAGTAGAGCCATTCTACACAGGAATTAAAGTTGTAGATTTGATTGCTCCCTATGCAAAAGGCGGAAAGATCGGTCTATTCGGCGGAGCGGGTGTAGGTAAAACCGTTCTCATCATGGAATTGATTAACAACATCGCAACTCAGCACGGTGGATACTCAGTATTCGCAGGAGTGGGCGAGCGTACCCGTGAAGGTAACGATTTGTTCATGGAAATGAGTGAATCAGGCGTTATCAAGAAGACCTCACTCGTATACGGACAGATGAATGAACCACCAGGAGCCCGCGCACGTGTTGCTCTTTCTGCTTTGACCATCGCAGAGTACTTCCGCGATGAAGAAAATCGTGACGTTCTCTTGTTCGTGGATAATATTTTCCGCTTTACTCAAGCCGGTTCAGAAGTGTCAGCACTTCTCGGACGTATTCCTTCAGCGGTAGGTTATCAGCCTACTCTCGGAACCGAGATGGGTGAACTTCAAGAGCGTATTACTTCAACTAACAAAGGTTCAATTACCTCAATTCAAGCGGTATACGTTCCTGCGGATGATTACACCGATCCAGCTCCTGCAACGACCTTCTCTCACTTGGATGCAACTACCAACTTGAGTCGTCAAATTGCGGAAATGGCGATCTTCCCAGCGGTTGATCCACTTGCGTCTACTTCACGCGTTCTAGATCCACAAATCGTGGGTGAAGCACACTACAAAGTAGCTCGTATGGTTCAAGGGATTCTTCAACGTTACAAAGAGCTTCAAGATATTATCGCGATCTTGGGTATGGACGAGCTTTCTGAAGACGATAAGAAAACTGTTTCTCGCGCACGTAAGATTCAGCGTTTCTTGTCTCAGCCAATGTTCGTGGCGGAACAGTTCACCGGCCTTAAAGGTAAATTCGTGAAAATCGAAGATACCATTAAAGGTTTCCGTGAAATTGCAGAAGGTTCACACGATGCACTTCCAGAGCAAGCGTTCTACATGGTTGGCACAATTGAAGAAGCGGTTGAGAAAGCTAAAACTCTCAACTAGTCACAGCGTTAAGGATGAATTCTATGCAAACTTTTAGTTTAAGCATCTTTGCTCCAGAGCGACGTCTCACTCAAGATGAAATGGTTAAATCTTTTATTCTGACTACTTCAAAAGGTGAGGTTGAGATTTTACCGGGGCACGCAGACATGATTGCTATGCTTGATACTGGACGATTCAGTTACACCGTTGAAGGAAAAGCGCCGGTTCAAGGCGTTATTTCTAGCGGGTTTGTGAATGTTGAGTCTGGAAAAGTAAAAGTTATTGCAGAGACGCTTGAGCTTCCGCGTGAGATTGATCTTTCTCGCGCTAAGGCGGCACAGGTAAAAGCAGAACAAATGCTTACCGATGCTTCTTTAGATGAATATAGTTTTAAGAAGTATCAGTTAAAACTTCAAAGAGCATTGATTCGTCAACAAATTGGCGGAGCGGGCTGATTTACATCCTTTAAAATATTAAATGAGAAAGGCTCGAGTATTGCTCGGGCCTTTTTCTTTTTAGTTGTAGGGTCATAAGGATTGTCTAATACTAGAGTTAACGCAGTTAAGATTTGGCAATGAATGCCGCACCCTAAAAAAGAGAAATGAACGGAATCGTTTCAGAAATCCCATCGCGCAGTTCAGTAGAAACAAAAAGCTTCACGAGTACGCTGGTAGTTGGTGTTTCTCTTTTTAGTGGCTTTATTGCGGGAATGAACACCGAAATCAAATGCCCGGCTTTTCTTAAATCGTTTCAAACGCAAACCATAAGCTTCGAAAAAATCAGTTGGATTCAAAACGAGGACCCGACCCATCTTCTGGTGGCCCATAGGGAAAATCCCCCCTCTGAGGTCCATCCAGGGTTTTCACCCTTTAATATTAAGGTTCCATCAGGAGCGAGCCGATACTTCACCGCCCGAACCCCTAAAACCCATAAGCTTCAAAACTTGAGCGAACTCGTTACGGAACTGAATCAAAAGTCACGAAGCTCATACGAAGACTTTCAAATGGCTGCCTCTGGATTCCAGGCAGGCTTAATGGCCATGACGGATGCTCCAGTGAAAGTAAAAGCGCGCGAATGGGTGAGTTCTGATTTTCCGCTCGTTCAGACCGCACCTAAACCCAAATACCATGCCCAAAAATATGTGCAGAGCGCAAGTTTGAATAGCCAAAAAATGGATATTCGAAATCAGAGCATCATTAAAACAAACATGAGCTCAGCCGATGTGCCTGCACTGGCGAGTGCTCCGATTCTTCCCAATACAGAAGGTAAAATTACCCTTGCATCTGGATTGAACGAACAAGAAAAACAAAAGGTGTCTCAGGCGCTACTCCTGGCTCAACTCGATGCTTTAGCCGCAAAAACACCAAAACAAAGCTACGCAAGCCATCCATTGCCACTGAGACGAGAGGCACCTAAACCGTCGGCCATTTGGGATGTGGATGCAAGCCCAAGAGTCAATCCGGCACTCTATTCTTCGAAGCAATCAAGCTCGGGTTGCCCGATTGAAGTAAACCATAGCTTTGAACGGGTCGTAAATGATCCTAGCGATGGGGTGAATATTCAAATTTGCCCAGAGCGCATTTCTTGGATATCTAAAAACTTCGAGGGATCCGGATGGGTAAAGGCTGAAGGAGCGCTTCATGTACCGACTCTTACTCTCAATCCAGCACCCAATCAAGGTCCCACACTCTTAATGGATTCAAACTCCCTCGCGGCCATTGCTCTAAAATCAGGGCTACGAATTGCGCGCGGCATGGGAAATATTATTGGAGTAGTTCCGAACGGATATAAAGTGGATTTTGCAGGTCGAGGTGAAGAAACTGAATACTTTGAATCAAACCACCGCCGATATTTTGCAATTCTGAATGCAGAACCAGGAGCCGGAGTTGTTGAGCTGGTCTCTGAAGCGGATCAAAAAATGAGTAGTACTGTTTTCACGCCTATTCTTGAAGACACGACAACCTACCTGGATTTAGTGGCTCCAGTGATGAGGGATATTCCGGTCCGAGTGGTCAAAAGTGGCGCGGAGCAGGACCCAGAGGTTGCTGGACTGACGATTGGTCTATCCACCCAAAACAGTATTCAAGCGATTACTCAGGCGAATGGATCTGCGACCCTTCGAAATGTGAATCTGGTCAGTGGTTTCCCAGTCTTTATTGATGTCGGATCCCGATCGGGACAAGATCAGAGCTTCGTCTATCGGTACGAATTAAAGAGGATGACGAAGGCCGGGTACTATTTGGTTCCTGAAATCGAAGAAAAATCACTGAATCACTGGTTAAAGCAAGTGAAGCAAGGATTGAGTGATCAAGGAGCGATGGTGGTGGGATCGTTCAATCGAAAAAGCATTGATGCCTTCCGTAATCATTATCGGGTGAAGGTGGAGCCTCTTACTTCCAAGTTTGGCCTTGAGCCCCTCAATTACTCAATTCTCTGGAATGGTCAAATTGAAGAAAATGAGCCAATTGAGGGCGATATACCAAGGTTTATGTCAGTGCAGGTTGCTGAAGGCTTGAGTCAGGTTAAACTTTTAAATGAATCGAATGATTCGGTCCATACCAGCTTAATTCCTGTTTCTCCGCGTGTGATTCACGTAATATCGGAATAATGATGAACTCATCTGAAAAATTTGAACAATCGCTTCAGCGTCTCGAAACCCTGGTTAAAAATATCGAGGCAGGGAATCTTCCCCTAGAAGAAGCGCTGACATCATTCCAAGAGGGAGTGGGTCTTGTTAAGCAATGCCAAACGCTCTTGTCACAAGCCGAGCAAAAAGTTGAAGTTCTCATCAAGGCAAGCGCAGACCAAGTTGAAACGAAACCCCTCAATACTGAATCGTGACCGCCCCTCCGAAAAAAGAACGAATTGATAAACTGCTGGTGGATCGAGGGCTCGTCTCAACACGAACTCGCGCAAAAGACCTGATAATCCAAGGAAGTGTTTTGGTAAATCAAAAGCCAGAAACGAAGCCGGGCGCCACCGTACTCGAAAATGTAGAAATCACGCTTCTAGAAAAAGAAATTTCATATGTGTCTCGAGGTGCGCTCAAGCTAAAGGCCGCACTTGAACATTTCAAAATCGACGTCAGTGGAAAAATTGCAATCGATATTGGTGCTTCTACGGGGGGATTCACTGAGGTTCTAATGCTCGGTGGTGCGAAAAAGATATACGCCGTCGATGTTGGATCAGAGCAAATGGCAGCCCGGATCAAAAATGACCCTAGAGTTGAGATTGTAGAAAATTACAATGCCAGAAACTTCAAACCCGAGGACTTTCCAGAAGGCTTTCAGGTTCTCGTTATGGACGTTTCCTTCATCTCCATTCGATTACTCATTCCACCATTACTTGCTGGTCTCCTTCCCAGCGCACAAATGGTGGTGCTCTTTAAGCCACAATTTGAGGTGGGACGAGAAGGAATTGGTTCAGGCGGTATTGTTGTCGATCAAGCGCTCGCGCAAAAAAAGCTCAATGAAACCATCGAGTGGGCAGCAGCACTTGGGCTTCAGTGTCAGGGTACGCTCAATTCTCCTATCTTGGGTGCAGATGGTAATCACGAGTATTTGATTCACTGGGTAAAGCGTTAGACAAATATTTGTCTCATTAAAAATTAATCCTAAAGATGCTAATATTGAGAGCTCATGGGCATCGCGACAAAAATCAAAGCCAGCTTCAAAATTCTCATCATTACAGGATTCGCCGCAACGGCCGCATTAGTTGCGGGACTTTGGTATGTCTATCACACCATCGAAAAAGAAACTCCTGAGATCAAGCGAGTTGCCGACTACCGTCCCCTTGGAGTGACCCAGATTCTGTCGCTTGAAAATGGACAGTCGAAAGTCATGGCAGAGTTTTATAAAGAGCGCCGATACTTGACTCCCTACGATCAAATTCCCCAAAAACAAGTTCAGGCCTTTTTATCGGCAGAGGATTCAACTTTCTTTGAACACCAAGGCGTAAACTTCATTGCGATTGGAAGAGCTGCGATCGCAAATTTTATTGCAGGCCAAGTGGTTCAGGGTGGAAGTACTATTACTCAGCAAATTGCAAAATCACTCTATCTAAGTCCCGAGCGAAATATTCTCAGAAAAGCAAAAGAGCTTTTCTTGGCTTTTCAGCTCGAGAAAAATCTAAAGAAGGAAGACATTCTTTACCTCTATCTGAACCAGATTTATCTGGGGAGTGGAGCCTATGGGGTTCAGGCTGCTGCACGCACTTACTACCATAAAGATCTTAAAAATTTGAGTATTGCAGAAATGGCACTGATTGCGGGTCTACCTACCGCGCCAGGAAAGTATTCTCCGCTTTTGAATCCCAAAAAAGCAAAAGAGCGCCAGCTCTACGTGCTGAAGCGCATGAGAGAAAATAAATACATTACCGAAAGCGAACAGAAGAATGCAGCGGGCGAAAAAATTCGCATCTTTGTTAATGATGGTCACGAGAAAACACTGGCTCCTCATTTCGTCGAATACCTTCGTCGCCACATGATTCAAAAATACGGTGAAAAAGCACTCTATGAGGATGGGCTTACGGTGACGATTCCCTCGGCTGCGAAATATTCTCTCTATGCTCAAGACGCAATGGAGTCGGGTTTAGAGGATATTGATCAACGCAAAGGCTATCGTGGTCCCGTTAAAAACATTCCAGAAAACGAGTGGTCGAATTATCGGGCTGAACTCAGAAAAGAAGTCACCAAGGCAAGTTTCCCTTTTCGCTTTCTGACTCTTGATGGAAGCTTGGATGTAGAATCTGCAATTCAAGACTTTGATCCAGCGTTTGAAAAAACATTGCGAGGTAAAAAATTTAAAGCACTCGTGACTCAGATCGCACCTGATCGCAAATCGGTAACAGTGACGATGGGTCTCACGCAAATTACTCTCCCGTTTGATGGCATGAAGTGGGCGTTTCCAGTGGGAACCTATAATAAGACTCCTAAGTCAGTTACCGACATCCTCCACCCCGGGGATGTGATTTGGATTAAAGTTTCAGGGTTCACGGGTGGATCTTGGAAGGGGGTCCTGACTCAGATACCTGAAATTGAGGGAGCCCTTTATTCTGTCGATATTCAAACAGGACAGATTCTTGCGATGGTTGGGGGCTATGATTATGAAACCTCTGAATTTAATCGCGCCGTTCAGGCGAAGCGCCAAATGGGCTCCACATTCAAACCGATTATTTATTCCGCAGCGATCGAACATGGTTATACGCCCACCAGTATTATCGTCGATGCACCTGTTGTTTTCGAAGACAAAGATAATGGGACTTGGAAGCCAGAAAACTATGAAGAAAAGTTTTATGGTGACACGACTTTTAGGCAAGCGCTGATTAATTCGAGAAACATTCCCACAGTAAAAATCGTTCAAGACATTAAAGTTCAAAGCGTCATCGCACAAGCGAAGCGCTTGGGAATTGAAACCCAATTCAATGCGGATCTTTCGATTGCTCTCGGTTCGGCTGTAACTACAATTCAAGATTTAGTTCACGCTTTTACTGCATTTCCAATGGAGGGCCGCCCTTTTCGAGCCAATGTTTTTCAAACCATCTCCGATCGGGATGGAAGAACCCTTGAGACTTCAGCAGATCTTCCGAGCGAAAAAGCCGACCTTCAAGAGAAAGTGGACACTGAGCGTTCTCCTTTTGCGCCAGTTACTCCGGGGGCGAGACTTGATCCACGCGTCGCTTTTGTGATGACTCACTTGATGAAGGAAGTAGTTCAATTTGGGACTGCAGCGAAAGCAAATTCAATGGGTCGACCGATCGCAGGGAAAACGGGAACCACACAAGATTTCCGAGACGGATGGTTTATTGGGTTTTCACCTAAGGTTGTGACGGGAGTTTGGGTGGGCTATGATGACCAACGATCCATGGGGCATGGTGAAACGGGCGCAAACACGGCGCTGCCGATTTGGATTAAATATATGACTAACGTCCTTAAAGATTACCCCATGGATGATTTTACGATTCCAGAGGGCGTTACCTTTGTGAACGTAGACTCCAAAACGGGCAAACCGACCAACGGTCCTCGGGCTACGCGAGAGGTGTTTATTTCGGGGACTGAACCCGGGATCAAATCTCAGGTGAGCTCACTGGGTGGAGATTCGAATAAAGCTTCAAAACCGGCGTCGCCGACTAAAATCGAGCAAAGCGATGATGACGTTTTGCGAGAAGATCGCTAGAGTTGCCGCACCGCTCTCCGGGCTTGAAATAATAAGTCATTAGTTACGAGTGCTTAGCGCCAAAAAAAAACTGAAAATATCCTTCAGAATAAAACCAGAAAGGCGTTAAAATTCATTAACTGGCAAGTTCAGCTTGCCGATAAGGGAGTTGTGAATATTCGAGTTTTAGAAAATTCCATTTCGCGTTCTCTTGCCGTACACCTGGCACTCCTCATGGTTGCATTTTTTTTCGCAACTCATTTGCCGAGGCCAGCCCAACAGAGCGAACCGATTGAGATTTCACTTTCTGAACCCGAATCGAAAGAAAAAGTCAAAGACGACCCGATCCACAAAGCGATTGTGCAATCTACCGATGCGCCCGAGGTTGAAAAAGCGAAGTCAGATTCATACCTGAGTGATCGGAATCATTCAGTAAAAGTGGAAACCTCTGCCCGAAATGCCGGAGAAAACATCGAATCCTCTAGGCCCACCTCCCGGGTAAGTGAAAAATCCCGCGATACTTCCAAACGGGTTGAGCTTACGGATTTGGGTGTAAAAATTACTCCTCGATCGACCCCCAATTATAACCAGGAACGAAACTGGGCGAAGCCACAAACGGGAGAAATGCTGAAGGGTGGGCAATACATCCAAGGCATGAAAGAGGGAGAAGTTTCAGCGCTCAATACGAAGGAGTTCGTATTTTTCTCTTATTTTGAGAGAGTCAGGCACCAGCTGGACCAGGCCTGGCAACCCATTGTCCGTGAAAACATTCAGAAAATTTTCAAAAGTGGACGACGGCTAGCCTCGAATGCTGATTATGTAACCCGGGCGCTAGTGACTCTGGATCAAAAGGGTCAAATCGTTAAAGTTCAAGTACTTGAGGAATCTGGGACCCATGACCTGGATCAGGCTGCGATTGACGCACTCAACCAAGCTGGGCCTTACCCAAATCCCCCCAAGGGACTCGTCGATCAAAATGGAAATGTTCAAATTCGTTGGGATTTTATTCTTAAAACTTAATCGAGCATGCTCTGTAGGCCGCGTCTCATTACAATCTGAGTCCATGCCTGATCGATCTTACGAAAAGCATCGACCAAGCGTTCGGTAGATTCTTCTTTGCTAATGCCGTGGGCATCAGAAAGGTGTTGAGCCGCAATCATGAGGCTCGCAAACTCTGGCGTCTGCATGAGCTTAGAAAGCTCAGGAGAGCCGTCTCTCACCTCAGTGGTGCGGGTGGTAAGGATCGCGGTATTAAAAGCGCTAATCCACTCACGGGTATGTTCACCCGAATTTAAACTGGAACCAGATTTCTTTTCCGTCATTGCAGTTTCTTGAAGTTGTAAATCAAAGTTGTGTTGCATCCCAAATCCCAAATGATGAAAAAACAGAGACCGAAGGCTACAGGATTTATTTTTTTTTGGGAAGAGCTTTCTGAATTTGAAATCCTAAGATAAAGTGAGTGCATGCAAAACACCTCTAAAAAAGCTGAAATTCTTGGGAAAATTCAATTTGGAGAATTCTATAATTTTTCAATGCGCCACATAGGCCCCGAAGAAAAAGATCAAAAAGAGATGTTAAAAACGCTTGACCTTAATTCTCTTGACGAGCTGGTCGCGAAAACCGTTCCGGACTCCATTCGCGTAAAAAACGAAATTAAAGTGGAAGAAATTGAAACAGAAACCGAAGTACTCAAGCGCCTGAAGTCGATTGCTTCAAAAAATAAAATTTATCGTTCACTCTTGGGTCTGGGCTATTCGGATTGCATTACTCCGAATGTGATCTTAAGAAATGTTTTAGAAAATCCAGGCTGGTACACTCAGTACACCCCTTATCAAGCTGAGATTGCACAAGGGCGTCTCGAGGCCATCCTCAACTTTCAAACGTTGGCCATGGACCTCACCGGTTTGCCGGTCGCAAATGCGTCACTTTTAGATGAGGCAACCGCTTGTGCTGAGGCAATGACGATGAGTCATGCGCTCAATCCATCTGATGACCGCAAAACTTTTTACGTATCGAGCGGTCTTCATCCCCAAAACATTGAAGTAATCGAAACCCGGGCTCGTCCCCTTGGAATTCAGGTGAAGGTCTTTGAAGAAACCCAGTATGAGCCGAAGTCCAATATGTTTGGGGTTATTTTCCAGTATCCGAACACAACAGGCGGTGTTGATTCCACTCTTGAGCAAAAGGTAAAGCAAGCGAAGGATCAGGGTCTGATTGTGACGCTCGTCGCGGACCCACTTTCCTTACTCATGTTGAAGAGTCCTGGAAGCATCGGAGCCGATGTGGCCGTTGGGAGTTTTCAGCGATTTGGTGTGCCCATGGGTTTTGGTGGACCGAGCGCGGCCTATATGGCTTGCAAAGACGAGTTCAAAAGAAGTATGCCGGGCAGAATTGTGGGGCTCTCAAAAGACATGAGAGGCAAACCAGCAATTCGTCTCGCGCTCCAAACGCGTGAGCAACACATTCGTCGAGAAAAGGCGACCAGCAACATCTGTACCTCTCAAGTGCTTCTTGCGGTGATGGCATCGATGTACGCGGTTTACCATGGCCCGAAGGGCCTCCTTCAAATTGCAAAACGGACCCATGGGTTCGCAGTGCTTTTGTCACAAGTGGCAACAAAGCTGGGCTACACACTCAGTAACGAAAACTTTTTCGACACGATCACATTTAACGTGGGTTCTCAAGCTGCTGCCGTAAAGTGTGTTCAGGAGTTTGAAAGAAACCAAATCAACATTAGAAATCAAGGAGCCTTTATTACAATTGCCTTTGATGAATCGACCACCCTGTCTGAGTGTGAAAAAGTAGCTCAGATTCTTTCGGGTGGAAAAATTAAGTTAAGTGATGTTGCTGGCGGTAGTACGAGCGTGAAAATCGCTGAGCATTTGATCCGAGAGGATGAAGTTTTAAAACATCCGGTGTTTAATCGGTACCACTCCGAGCACGACATGCTTCGCTACATGTCGTCTTTGGAAAAGAAGGATCTCTCCCTTAATTTTTCAATGATCCCACTTGGATCATGCACAATGAAATTGAATGCAACGGTTGAGATGATTCCAGTGACTTGGCCCGAGTTTGGTAAATTGCATCCCGCAGCTCCCCACGCACAGACAGCAGGCTATCAGGAACTCTTTCAAGATTTAGAGGCGATGCTTGCCGACGTTACCGGGTTTGATGCGGTATCATTGCAGCCCAATGCAGGATCCCAAGGCGAATACGCGGGACTTCTCACGATTCGCGCCTACCATGAGTCACGCGGCGATTCGCACCGTAAAATTTGCTTGATCCCGAAGTCGGCTCACGGAACCAATCCGGCATCCGCGGCCATGGCGGGGTTCAAAGTGGTCGTGGTGGAATGTGATAAAGAAGGAAACGTCGATCTCGTAGATCTGAAGCGTCTTGCTCTTGAGTACTCAAAAGATCTTGCAGCTTTGATGGTGACCTATCCATCTACCCATGGAGTATTTGAAGTTCGGATCAAAGAGATCTGCGAGATTATTCATGCCGAAGGAGGCCAGGTCTATATGGATGGCGCAAACATGAATGCGCAGATTGGACTCTGTAAGCCGGGTGAATTTGGTCCAGATGTTTGTCATTTGAACCTCCACAAAACCTTTTGTATTCCTCATGGCGGCGGTGGCCCAGGCATGGGACCGATCGGGGTGAAGAAGCAGCTCGCGCCATTCTTGCCAGGCCATAGTTTGATGAAGATATCGGGCGGTAAAGTGGGCGGTGAAATGGGAATTGGCGCGGTGTCTGCGGCCCCTTGGGGAAGTGCGAGTATTCTTCCGATTTCTTGGGTCTACATGAAACTGATGGGAAGCCGAGGTTTAGTTCGCGCAACGCAAGTAGCGATTCTAAACGCAAACTATATGGCGAAAAAACTCGAGGGACACTACCCGGTTCTCTATAAAGGTGAGCGCGGCTTTGTGGCACACGAGTGTATTCTGGATATTCGTCCGCTCAAAGCAGAGACGGGTGTAGAGGTCGAGGACATTGCAAAGCGTCTTATGGATTATGGTTTTCATGCTCCCACGATTTCGTTCCCGGTTGCCGGAACTTTAATGATTGAGCCCACTGAAAGTGAATCCAAGCCCGAAATTGATCGTTACCTTGCAGCAATGATTTCGATTCGAAAAGAAATTGAAGAGATCAAGCTTGGACGTGCGGATAAGAAAAACAACCCACTCAAAAACGCACCTCACACAGCAGAAATGATTTCCTCGACCGAGTGGATGATGCCTTATTCAAGAGAAGAGGCGGCATTTCCATTAGCCTATGTGCGTGAACGAAAATTTTGGCCATCAGTAGCCAGAATTGACAACGTTTATGGGGATCGTAATTTGGTTTGTTCTTGTGCGCCAATTGAAGATTATCAAAGCTAAACGGATTCCTTCAGGGATGTGATGTCGATGTTGGGTGATCCTGCGCGAATCCAAAGATCTGATCCGCGATAGAGTACCGAGTTCTTCGATGCGGGTCCTGGGTCTTCATTTAAGAACCGTATTTTCACCTGGGAAAGGTCTTCACACAGAGCCAGGATTTGAGCTGAGCACATCGCACACGGACGGAGAGAAATATAAAGTGTGGATCCAGGCTTAATTGTTTTGCCCAAGCGTTCATGAAGGTCCTGAACTAAATTGAGTTCAGCATGGGCGGTCTTGTTGTGCTCGCTTTCACTCCAAGCGTGAGCGATTAAATGATGGTCCTGATCCACAAGTATCGCCCCAACCGGAGTGGTGCCAGAGGCTCGGGAGGTGAGAGCGTTTAAGTAATCCTGAACCTGTTTTTGGCCCAGCAGAAAAGGGGACTGGATTTCTTTATCCAAGCGAAAGTTTCGTACCCGTTTTCGAGTCATCTGGAGCGAATTCGCAAAATGGTTATGCTTTAATTGTTGAAAATCGCCCTCGGGAAGAATGCTAATCCGTTTTGCTGCCACTTTTGTCATGCCCATGCAGATCGGCGTAAGCGAATAATTTGCATGAATACGTTCACGCACTAAGGTTCTGGCACAATGAGGATATTCCTCCCAGATGCCTTGGATAAGCTCGGTGACTGCTGAACGAAGTGGAGAAAATGAAAAAGGCACACTCGAATAATAGAGTGTGCCTTTTGAAATGAGAAATGCCTCTTGCATCGAAAGGATTAGAGGGAGCGAACGTATTCGCTGTAAGCTGCGGCATCCATGAGGCCGGCAAATTGAGTTTTAGCGTCTGCGGATTCAAGAACCAACATCCATTCGGTGTGTGGGTTTGAATTAATCTTAGCAGGGTCTGAAACTAAATCAGAATTAGCTTGCACCACTTTACCATTCACGGGTGAGTAAAGGTCAGAAACGGCTTTAATGCTTTCTACGACTCCAAAAGTTTCATGCGATTTTAATTCGCGCCCAACCTTAGGAAGTTCTAAAAACACAATATCTCCCAAGCTGTTTTGAGCATGGTCTGTGATTCCCACGCGAATCTGGGTGTCAGATACTAGTTCAGCCCACTCGTGTTCTTTTGTGTATTTATAATTGTTTGGATAACTCATGATCTTCTCCTATTTCTTTTCAATAAACGGGGTTTTACAAACTTCAAACTCGTGGAAATCATCGCGAACCTTAACGAGGACTTTAGTTCCAATGGTTTCAAATTTCTTATCCATGAACGCAACGCCAATCGATTGCTTGAGGGTTGGACTCTGCGTTCCGCTCGTAATGGTTCCAATCAAGCTAGATCGATCAAGATCATAGATCTCATAACCTTGTCGTGGAATTCCGCGACCCAAGGACTTCACTCCCACGAGCGTTTTCTTTGGACCCGCAGCTTTCATGGCTTCAATTGCAGGTTTGCCAATAAAGGTTCCTGCCTTTTTTAATTTAGTGATCCAAGCGAGACCCACTTCAAGCGGATTCGTGTCATCGTTCAACTCATGTCCATAAAGAGCGTACTTCATCTCTAGACGTAAGGTGTCTCGAGCACCCAGCCCACATGGGAGGATTCCGGCACCCTTTCCAGCATCCAGGATGGCTTCCCAAACCTTCGGGCCATCACTCCATGGAACATAAAGTTCAAAGCCATCTTCACCCGTATATCCGGTTCTAGCGATGATCGTATTTACGCCGCACAGAATCCCTTCTTTACACCAATAGGTCTTGATCAGGGAAAGGTCGGTTTGGGTCAATGTTTGAAGGATTTTTTGTGCCAAGGGTCCTTGGACTGCGATTTGTGAGAACTCTCCTGATGCATTTTTGATTCGCGGCTTTTGTCCCGAATAACTCTCAAGAGCGCGAGTCAAATGAGAGAAGTCTTTATCGGTGTTTGAAGCATTCACAACCAGCAGGAAGCGTTCTTCACCCAATCGATACACCACGAGGTCGTCTACAATGCCGCCCGATTCATTACAAAAAGCGGAGTACTGAGCTTGCTCTACGGCAAGGATTGAGGCGTCATTCGTGGTCACAAAATTTATGAACTCAATGCTGCCCGGACCCTCTACAAAGATCTCTCCCATATGGCTCACATCAAATAGACCGCACGCATTTCGAACAGCAGTGTGTTCGTTCAGAACGCCTGAATATTGAACGGGGAGTTCCCAGCCACCAAAATCAACGATACGACCATTCAGTTTTTTATGTTCTTCGTAAAGAGCGGTTCTTTTGAGCATCGACATAACTTAGCGTTTCCTCAGGGCTGATGTAAATGTGTTTTCTAGAAGAACTTGAATCGTCATGGGTCCCACGCCGCCCGGAACGGGGCTCATCGCAGAAGGGAGTGTCGCCACTGAGTTTACGTCTACGTCACCGGTGATCTTACCCTCTGCAGTTCGATGAATTCCCACATCCACAATCACGGCTCCTGGTTTTACCCAGCTCTCTTGAACGAGGCCCCTTGAACCGGCCGCAACACAGATCACGTCAGCCAGGCGACAAAGCTCGGCTGGGTTCTGGGTTGCGCGATGAATTTGAATGACTGTGGCATTTCTTAAAAGGAGAAGGGCTGCGAGTGGCTTTCCGACAATGGCGCTTCGTCCAATGACGCAAACCACTTTTCCTTGAACTGCAATCTCGTAATGATCCAGTAAAAGCATGATTCCACCCGGAGTGCAGGGGCTGAATCGAGGATTTCCGGTAACGAGCAAACCAATATTCTCGGGGTGAAGGCAGTCGACGTCTTTCTCAGGATGGACCCACAAAGAAACCTCGCTCTCCTGGAACTGTGCGGGGAGAGGGCGTTGGATCAGGATTCCATCCACTGCCGGATTTTGATTGAGCTCCTGAACCTTCAGTCTCACGAGCTCAGGGTTTACGTCCGATGGAAAGCGAATGGACTCGTGGGTAAATCCCACCAACGATGCTGTGGTTTCTTTTTTTGAAACATAAATCTGGCTTGCGGGATCATTTCCCACGAGCACAACGCTTAAGTGGGGAACTCGCTTTCCTTGAGCAGATAGATTCTGAACTTTCGCAATGAGCTCTGCTCTTCGTTTTTCAATCACAGGTTTCGCTTTTAAGATAATCACAGCGTACTCCGAGTTCGATTAAGGACGTGATTAAAACGCGAGACATAGAATTTCTTCAGTTCATCCCAAGAAAGAAGAGATAGGTTAGCGTTTAGTTTGTTTTCAACACACTTTTCTTGAATGCTCGAAATGAAGCTTTGAAAATCATTTGCTTGAAATGAGGCCTCTTGTACGAGTCGATATAACACTTCGCGAGGGGCAGTGTTTTGTGCAAGCAGGGTGTGTAAGATAAAGCTAGAGAGTGTTTTAAATTCAGTGCGAACCTTTTCTTCTATCGTGTCGGTGTGGATCACGAGGTCTCGAAGGGTTGAGCTCAGTCTTTGTAAAGAATAGGTCAGAAGGCCAAAATGATCGGGGAAGTAAAGTCGCTCTGCACTTGAGTGGGAAATGTCGCGTTCGTGCCAAAGAAGAATATTCTGTTGTGCAATTTCCTGATGGGATCGAATCACTCTTGCGAGTCCACTTAAGTTCTCACTCGATACAGGATTCTTTTTGTGAGGCATAGTTGAGGAACCCTTTTGCCCCGCCGAAAACCCTTCGTGAACTTCTCCAATGTCGGAATGATGGAGATGTCTCAATTCAATTGCAAGTCGCTCAATGGCACTCGCCGTGAGCGCGCCAATAGAAGTAATCAAAGCCAAGTGGTCCCTTGGAATGACCTGAGAAGATACAGGCTCAATGGGGAGCCCCAATTTTTTGAGGGTGAGCGCCTCTGTTTCTGGGCTCAAAATGGTGTAATTTCCAACTGCTCCTGAAATTTGGCCGGTAACCTCATGATGAATGAGATGCTCGTAATCACGAAGTCTTCTCTCAAATTCAACTCTTGAAGAAAGAAATTTTTGAGCAAAAACCATTGGCTCTGCGGACATCCCATGAGACCGACCTACCGCAAGAGTGGTGCGAGTGTCTTCAATCCTTTGATCAAGAACCGTCAGGAGTTCTCGTATTGCACCCATGACAATGAAAAGGGAGTCCTTCACTTGAAGTGAGAGTGCGGTGTCGAGCACATCGGAAGAGGTAACTCCAAAGTGAAAATAGCGGGCATGCACGGGGTCCACCTGTTCGGTGACACTGGTGCAAAATGCGATCACATCGTGTTTTGTTTCTTGTTCAATTTCTTCAATCCGCCGAGGAAGGATCTGGATAGAAGAAAAGGCCGCACGAGTCCCCGGAGGAACAATTTTTTGTTCCTCAAGTGCATCGAGCAATGCGAGCTCAACAGTGAGCAGTCTTTCAAAGCGGGCCTGATCCGTCCAAAGCCTTGAAATCGCTTCTACTTCATAGCGGTTAATCATGATTTCCTCAGCTGAACTATACCAATAAAAGCGACTGATCTGAAGACTAAAGATGGGGGTCATGGGCCTAGTCGTGATCCCTGGTCGGTAAAAACTACCTACCGTTGTTTTTTGACGCCTGAAGTTTGATGATTTCCGCTTTGCATCTTGTCGGGGTTTTAGCCTAAAATGAAAGGAAGGCCGAGTTTCCAGGATGGAAACCGAAAGGAAATCAGGAACAAGGATGTCAAAACCCCTTTGGCCCGCAGTATCGGGTGCAGTCGCAAGAGATTTTGAAGTAGAGGTTATTTCTAATAACCTTGCGAACGTGAACACCAACGGCTTCAAAAAAGATGGAGTCGACTTTAAAGAATATCTTTCTAAAAAAGAGAAGATGGACGATCTCACCGCAGATATTCCGCGTTCTCCCGTTAAGGATAAAGACCTTTATCCACTCGACGGTCGAGACCAATCCTTTGTGGTCGTCAATGGGACTCACACTAGTTTTAAAACCGGTGGATTAAAAGTCACCGATAATCCCCTGGATTTAGCTTTGAATGGACCTGGATTTCTTGAGGTTTCCACTCCAAATGGAATTCGTTACACCAAATCGGGCGCACTGAAGCTCGGACCGGATGGAAGACTGATGACCACCGAGGGTCACCCGGTACTCTCTAAAAGTGCAGATGAGGGTGCGGATCCCGCATCTCGTTATATCAACATTTCAGGGCGAGAAGGACAGCTACACATTAATGATCGCGGTGAGCTTTACATGAATGATGATCTCGTTGCGACTTTAGGTGTGGTGGAATTTGGGGATATGAAAACGATTCGAAAAACAGGTGGTCTTTATTTTGAAAATAAAGACCCAAAGGCAAACCCACCCCAGTCGGCCATTGCAACCAATGTAAAACAGGGAATGCTTGAAACTTCAAATGTGAATCCGGTGGAAGAGATCAGTAATTTGATCCGCGCCAATCGAATGTTTGAACAAGATTTAAAGTCCATGAAGACCGTAAATGAAATGCTTCAAAAAGAAGCCAATGAAATTGGGAAAATGTAATTAGGGGATTTGGAATATGATTAAAGCGCTCACCACATCGGCTACGGGACTTGAAGCTCAAC
>CAIOKW010000275.1 GCA_903858975.1 Oligoflexia bacterium
GGTTTTGAAGTAATATCATAGGTGATTCTATTTACGCCGCGCACCTCGTTACAGATCCGGGTTGATACTCGCCCTAAAAACTCAAGATCAAAGGGATAGAAGTCCGCCGTCATTCCATCCCTACTGGTGACCGCCCGTAAGGCAACTACCTGGGCATGGGTTCTACCATCGCCTTGAACCCCGACCGTCTTAATAGGGAGCAGAATGGCCATTGCTTGCCAGATTTTAGAATAAAGGCCTTCGTCTTTTAGCACTTGGATAAAGATTTCATCCGCGTGACGTAAAATATCGGCATTTGCCTTTGTGACTTCGCCAATGATTCTGACGGCAAGACCCGGCCCAGGAAAGGGGTGACGCTCAATGAAGCTCTCTGGAACCCCAAGCTCGCGACCAATCTCACGAACTTCGTCTTTAAAGAGGTCTCGGAAAGGCTCAATCAACTGGAATTTAAGATCCTTCGGCAGGCCTCCCACATTGTGGTGAGATTTGATCGTGTGAGAGTGCTTTGCGCCATCCGTTGAGGAGGGTGCAGGAGAGCTTTCAATGACATCGGGATAGAGGGTTCCTTGAACCAGAAAAGCGGGTTTGGTACCGATTTTTTTTTCTACAGCAATCGCTGCGTCGTCAAACACGGCGATAAATTCAGAGCCAATGATTTTTCGCTTTTGCTCGGGGTCGGTGACGCCCGCGAGTTTCGATAAGAATCGTTCTTCTGCATTGACTCGAGTCACGGGAAGGTGAAGTTGATCCGTGAAGAGTTTCATCACTCGATCACCTTCTTCGTAGCGGAGGAGTCCCGTATCAACAAAAACACAATGTAATCGATCTCCAAGGGCCTTGTGAACGAGCGTTGCTGCCACCGTTGAATCAACGCCGCCAGAAAGCGCGCAGAGTACATGGGCGTCTGCAGGAACCTTATTCTTAATTGCAGCGATCTGGGATTCAATCACTGAGCTCATGGTCCAGTCGGGCTTCAAGCCCGCGCATCCAGTTAAAAAGTTTTGAAGAATTTTTGTACCCTGCTCGGTGTGGGTGACTTCGGGATGAAATTGAATGCCGTAGTACGGCAAGGTTTCATGGGTAATGGAGGCCACGGCCCCTTCTTCACTTTCAGCAGAAAGTGAAAAACCCATCGGGAGCTTTGCGGTCTCATCTCCATGGGACATCCAGGCTTGAAATTGATCCAGGCCTTCAAATAAAGGGGATCGATTCTTCACGTGAACCTTCATCCGACCATATTCGCGCTTTTGTGCAGCCTTGATTTCACCTTTGAACTCTTGAACCAGCAATTGCATGCCGTAACAAATTCCAAGAAGGGGGAGTTTCTGCTTTTCAAGATAAGCAAAAAACCCTGAGGGAAGCTGCGGGCTATCCGCTTCATAAACGCTTGATGGGCCACCGGATAATATGATGGCTTTGGCTTCGAAAACTTGAATGCGTTCAAGAGCTGCATTTCCAGGCAGAACGAAAGAATAATATCCGAGCTCTCGGAGGCGTCTTGCGATCAGTTGGGTGAATTGGGAGCCGTAATCTAGGATGAGAATTTTATTCATGGCAAGTCCTCTAAGAATTGGTGCGGTAATTGGGTGCTTCTTTGGTAATCACGATGTCATGGGGGTGAGATTCAGCAAGGCCTGAATTGGAAATCCTGACGAAACGAGATTTCTCCCAAAGGGCCATGATAGACTCAGCACCCACGTATCCCATTCCAGAGCGAAGTCCGCCGGTCATCTGATGGATATTCAGCGAAAGACTTCCGCGATAAGGAACCCGACCTTCGATTCCTTCTGGAACGAGCTTCCCAATATCATCGACGTTCGACTGAAAGTAGCGATCCTTTGAGCCGTGAGACTGAGCCATGGCTCCGAGGGATCCCATGCCGCGATAGGTTTTGAAGGATCGGCCTTGATAATGGAAGATTTCGCCGGGAGACTCGTCGGTACCTGCGAAGAGGGATCCAATCATGACTGCACTTGCACCGCAGGCAAGGGCCTTCGTGATATCTCCCGAAAGCTTAATGCCGCCATCTGCAATAATTGAAACGCCTTTTTCTCGCGCGGCTTTTGCACATTCTTGGATGGCATAAAGTTGAGGAACTCCGACTCCAGATACCACACGGGTAGTGCAGATGGATCCCGGACCAATTCCAACCTTCACCACATTTGCGCCGGCTTCAATTAAGGCGAGTGTTCCTTCGCGAGTGGCAACGTTTCCGCCGATGATTTCAATTTTATTGCCATAGCGTTTACGAAAATGTCGTACGGCATCGAGCACGCCTTTCGAGTGACCATGGGCAGAGTCCACACAAAGAATATCCGCACCTGCCTCAACGAGTGCGTCTGCACGGTGAAAGGCTTCCTCGCCCACGCCTACGGCCGCTCCGACGACGAGGCGTCCATATTGGTCTTTGTTGGCTTGTGGATAATCGCGCTGCTTTTGAATGTCTTTAATGGTGATGAGCCCTTTTAAGAATCCATTTTTGTCCACCACGGGTAGTTTTTCTACTCGATGTTTTCTCAAGATTTCCTTTGCTTCCGGAAGAGAGGTTCCTTCAGGTGCGGTGATGAGTGGGGCCTTCGTCATACGGCTATGAATCGCAACGGTGAAGTCTTCTTCAAATCGAAGATCACGATTCGTAATGATCCCGATCAGTTGTTTTCCTGCAGGGGTCGTGAGCGTTACGGGAACCCCCGAAATTTTGTAGAGCGCCATCAACTCTTGCACTTTGGAGAGGGCTTCATCCGGTCCGATGGTAATGGGATCTAGAATCATCCCCCATTCACTCTTCTTCACCTTCTCAATCTCAAAAGCTTGTTCTTTGATGGTCAGATTTTTATGAATGATTCCGAGTCCGCCTTCTTGGGCCATCACGATCGCAGCCCGGCTCTCGGTTACGGTATCCATCGCAGAGGAAAGAATGGGGATGTTCAGGGTGATTTTTGGAGTGAAGGCAATGCGTGTGGAGACGGTGGAGGGGAGGACCTCTGAGTATCCAGGAAGTAATAAGACATCATCAAACGTTAAAGCTTCGATAGGCGAAATCATAAGGCTCCTTAGGGTGGCCTGGAGTTTATCAGAACTCCCCTGAATTGTTAAACTCAAAATAAATAAAAAGTAGGTTTTCTAGCAATGAAAACGATTGATTTCAGGCTAAAATCGACTAGACTGCAAATCTATGAAAGCCTTTGTAACGCGTTCTCAGATCCCCGTAAAAGAAGTCTATGGTCCGGATGATCTCCCGAGTGATCTGAAGGAGCGCTTGTCAGCGCCCGGGCAATACCCCTTTGCGCGCGGGGTTCAAAAAAACATGTACCGAGGTCGCCTCTGGACGATGCGTCAGTATGCAGGGTTCGGTACGGCAGAAGAATCCAATCAGCGTTATCGCTACCTGCTTGCTCAAGGCACGATGGGACTTTCGGTGGCCTTCGACCTTCCGACCCAGCTCGGTTACGACCCTGATCATGCACGCTCAAAGGGCGAAGTCGGCAAAGTCGGGGTTTCGGTTTCAACACTCGATGAGATGAGGACCCTCTTTAATGGGATCCCACTTTCCAAAGTTTCCACTTCCATGACGATCAACGCCACTGCTCCGGTTTTGCTTTCCTTCTATGTTGCGCTCGCAGAAGAGCAGGGCGCTGACGTTCGGGAGCTTCGTGGAACCGTTCAAAACGATGTTTTAAAAGAATACATTGCTCGCGGCAATTTTATTTATCCCCCGAAAGGCGGACTGCGCCTCATTACCAATATGTTTGATTGGTGTTCAAAGAATACGCCGAAGTGGAATCCCATCAGTATTTCGGGGTACCACATTCGCGAAGCCGGATCGAACGCGATTCAGGAATTAGCGTTTACCTTTGCGGATGCGATTGCCTACGTCGATGCTGCCGTAAAAGCAGGACTCGATGTGGATGAGTTTGCAGGTCAACTCAGTTTCTTTTTTAACGTGCATAATGATTTTTTTGAAGAGATCGCAAAATTTCGTGCGGCTCGACGAATTTGGGCGCGTATTATGAAAGAGAAATTCAATGCGAAAGACCCACGCTCGCAAATGCTTCGATTTCATTCTCAGACTGCAGGTTCAACCTTAACGGCTCAGCAACCGGAGAATAATGTGGTTCGTGTGGCCATTCAGGCTTTGGCATCAGTGCTCGGGGGAACGCAATCCCTTCATACGAATTCAATGGATGAGGCGCTTGCACTTCCGAGTCAAAATGCGGCCTTAATCGCGCTACGTACTCAACAGGTGATTGCTGCAGAAACCAATGTCACTCAAACCGTAGATCCGCTTGCTGGAAGCTATTTTGTAGAGTCCCTGACGGCTGAGATTGAATCAAGTGTTTGGAAATATCTCGATGAAATCGAGAGCCGGGGCGGTACTGTACAGTGTATCGAAAGCGGTTATATTCAAACTGAAATCTTGAATTCTGCCTATCAAGACCAAATTCGAATTGATTCAAAAGAACTTGAAATCGTGGGGGTGAACACCCATCAAGAAGCGGGGAACGCGAAGAAGATTGAAACGATGAAGGTTCCAGCGGAGCTCGAAGCAAAAGCCGTTGAGCGCATTCGCGCTTATCGTGCAAAACGCGCGGGCGGTAAAGCGCAGGACTCTCTTCGGGCGCTCAATGATGGAGCCAAGGGAGATGCAAATCTCATGGGACTCATTTATAATTGTGTGAAGAGTGAATGTACGCTCGGAGAGATTTCAGACGAGCTTCGAAACGTATTTGGAGAATATCAGGAGTATTCAGGATTCTAATGAGTAAACCAGGACCAAAACCATTTTATCATGAGGGAATTCAATTTGAATGCCAAGGTTCTGGGAAGTGCTGCACTTCTCGTGGAACTTATGGCTATGTTTACTTAACCCTGAAGGATCGTAAACGATTCGCCGATTATTTTGGACTTTCCACGGCTCAGTTCACAAAGCAATACTGCGGCACTAAAGATGGAAATGTATTTCTCCTCGATCCTCCTGAGGCAAAGGGTGATTGTATCTTTCTAGAAAATGGAAATCGCTGCGGAACTTATGAGGCGAGACCAGAGCAGTGTCGAACCTGGCCTTTCTGGCCTGAGAACATGAAAGCAAAAATATGGAATCGCGAAATTGCGTCCTATTGTCCGGGCGTCGGTAAAGGAAAGCTCCATACTCGGGAAGAGATTGAAGCGATCCTGGAGAGCCAGAAGAAGGGCGATTGAGCTCAGACCGCTTTCAGTAGTTGAGCCAAAAGCGATTTAAATCAATGCGGTCCTCAAAAGTGTCACTGGCGACACATTGCGGGAGTTCTACGATTTTCCTATAATGAGATGAGTGGGGGAAATCAGTTCAATGAAAATCGCTCAATTCAGAGCTGTATTGAAAGCAAGTCTCGGAGTGATTGTATCACTTTCGGTGTGCTTTGCGCTCAATGCCTGTAACCTGAACGAAACGAGCGTTACGATTACTCGATCAGGTTCTAGTGCTGAGAGTACGAGCGCGCTCGTGATCAAAGCTCCCATTTCAGTTTTGCATCCCCACTCTTATGTGCAGTTTGATATTACGGGGGGAGTGCCCCCCTATATTATGATTCCGGATCCCACTTTGGGATCGTTTCAAGTGATTGATAAATCAGATTCTTCTGCGACCGCTTTGCTTCTTACTGTAAATACCCTTCCGAATTCTCTTCTGGTCGTATCGGTAATGGACAGTGTTGGAACCATCGCATCGACGATTGTGGTGCCCTCGACTGCTGGATCCGGTGGCAATGGGAATCTGCCTTTGCTTCTGACCGGATGCCCGTATCCACTGGCCGCAGGAGCGAGTTGCACCCTTTCCGCAACAGGAGGGTCCGGAAGCGGCTACAGTTATTCATTAGTGACGGGTACTGGGGCGCTGAATGGTGATGCTTATACTGCGCCCATAGTTGCTTCTACCGAAGTATTTCAAGTGACGGACGATGCTGGGGACACGGCGAGTTTCACGATTCATGTCTCTCCCCCTACATTATTGGTGTTGAGTGCGCAGACGAATCTAGTAGTCGTTTCTGGGACACTTCAATTTTCAGTAAATGGCGGAATTGCGCCTTATATATATTCGCTGACGAGTGGAGTGGGATCGATCAACCCGGACACAGGCCTGTACTCGGCAGCGGCAATGAGTGCGGGCACGGATGCTGTGGTAAAAGTCAGCGATGCTTCAAACCAAACAGCAAGTATGAATATTCACCTCGTGAGTGGGATGGATCCTTCGATGGCTTCGGTGACTGCGAGCAGTGACTCTGATGGCGAGGATGGGGCGGGAGTGGTGTCATCGACCATATTGGCAACATCTAGCCAAGATTTAGTGTTATGCAGTTATACTTTATCTAGCCATATGGATCGTGAAAGTTATGGCGGTTGTACAGGATCGAACCATCTGATGATGGGCTCAGATTGCTGGTCGACGGGTGATTTCGGGACTGCGATGTTCCCGGCACAAGCCCAAAAGCCAACGATTACTTTTAATTTCAATGGATACTATCCCCTAGATACGATTCGTCTCGTTGCGCTGAGGAGACTTTCTCATTTAGTTATAAAAAACACGTTTGACGGCTGCGGCATCGACTCTACCAGTGATGACTTAGGAACCTTCTTTGAGCCCTATTTTGACTATTTCCCCCAGAATTACGAAATCAAATATAAGGTCGGAGCTAATTGGCAGAGTTACGGAACCTACGATACCACCTATTACCGACCTGACATCGAGGGCGAAGTTCGCGTGAGTAATCCGGCTCTCGGAACTATTATCACGAATCAGATTTCAATCACGATTAATCAGCTTCAGGATGCGGTCGGAACCGCGCACTTGCGCGCGAAGCTGAAACAACTGCAGCCTCTTTGGAATGGTGCTCATAATTCACGCACCACGTTTTATAGTACTGCTCAGGGTACTCAGGGCGCGCTCACGGTGACTCCACCGAGCAGCAATAAGGCTGTGAAGAGTAGCTTTGGGCAAGACGAAAATGTGACCGTCCTTGCCGGGAGTGTGATGAATCTTGGAATGAGTGGAGGCAGTAATCATTACTCCTATCAGGTGCTCCAGAGTGCTGGATCATCCGTGAGCAATGGCGTACTTAAGGCAGGGGCAAGTGCATCTACGGGTGAAATGATCCAAGTCACCGATCAAACCTATGGGGTGAGCGTGAAGCTTGCGCTTACCGTGGTCAGTTCCATTGGCCCGAGAGTTTCCTCGATTTCTACAAATGATGCTCTAAACTTTGACATGACTGCGGTTTCCAATGTTTGTAATTTGGTGCTCGGGTGTGCCGGATACGCCCAAGATTTTGTGACGAATTATTATTCAAGCGGAGTCCACAATCCGGCAGGAAGCCTCAATGAACTTCCGCCTTACCTTGATTTTCATTTGGCGAGAAATGATGCTTCGAGTGGACCTTCAATCGTGAGCCATATCGAATTGGGTGCTCGAGGAGCGGGAACCGTGCCACTGAGAGGCTTCCCCGTTCAATATGATCTCTATGCAAAGCGCCTCGATGGAAGTGGCTGGGTAAAAATTGTAGATCACGGAACCGACCAGCCGGGAGCGGATGGAATTCTCAGGATCAATTTAAGTGCACCCGTGATGACAAGTGAAGTCGCTTTCGTCGGAACGACCTTAGGCGGAGATAGCGCTGGAAACGACCATATCTTTCAACTGAGTAAAGTGACTTTTGATACATTCCCCTAAATTAGCGGGAAAGTTCACCTTGGTACCATTTTGTTAAAATCTGTTTTGAAGTCTCAGGCGTGGTTCCCCAGAAAGCTGCCACTTCTGTGTTCAGATCACGAAAGGGCTCAAGGCTATTTTGGACTTTGCTTGCGATGAGGGCTGCTGCAATTTTGTCTGCATGAATTCCAAAGAGGCGCTCTGAGAAATCTGCGATATCGGAATCCGTTTTTGCGCGATTCTTTCCGAGCATTGCCCATTCATTTAAGGTGCGGGCCACTTGTACGGCATTTGCGGTATTGAGTCCGTACTCACTCGCAAGGTGATTTCCTGCTTCTGTAATTTTCTGATCACGTACTTCGGCCGTTCGGGTGATCACATCATTTGAAGTCTCATCAAATGAGCGGTCCACATTTAAGGCAAAACCATTTTGATCATAGATAATTCCAGTTGGGCTTGTCCAAAAAAATCCCGAGTGGTCTTGAAGCCAAAGAGAGTAGAATGGATCTTGATAAACCATGATCTTCATTCCATTTGAATAATAGTCGCACCCCGGCTGTGGACTGTAAGCACAAGTGCGTCCAAAGGCATCATACCAAGCACCGTAATAAGGGTCGGTGGTGGTTGTAGTGGTGACACAGGCTGAAAGGATGAGGGTTCCAAAAAGAAGTGGAAGAAGTGATTTCATACCTTCTTTGGGTATCCTAAAACTTTAATTCTGCCAATCGTTCGGTGTGAGAGGGGCTAAGCCATGGTTCGCGCGAGCTTTATCGCAGCGGAGGTGAGGCACCCCCGACTCATAAGAGGCCTCAAAGTCCCGGCACGGGGTGGATCGATTCTCATAGATCGAGCAGCCGACCGATGTGCCAATTTCGCCCTTTAAAGCCACACAGCGGGGTTTATCGATGGAATCGGCATGCTTCATGTGTGCTCGGTGAGCCGTAAGTTTTTCAGTGAGTTCGATCGGCACTGCATTGGGGGTCAGGGTCGGATCAGATTCGCTCCAGTAAAAAGAGACCCTAAAAGTGGCGCAGCAAGCGCCACATCGTACGCAGGGGTGAGAAATTTTATCAGGCATGAGTTAAAAGAGCTCCAGATCAAAATCTACTTTACCAGTGTCGAGGCAAAAGACTGCACCCGCGACCATGAGTTTCTTTTGTTTCACACGCTCTTGAACAATTTCGCTCTCAGAGAAGATTTTCTTAATCGTGTTCTTTACGTTCTCTGCGATGCAGGCATCCCAGAGTTTTACGGGATCGGTGTGGTGGGGAAGCTGAAGCTTAACGGCCGGCATGATTCGATCGATTAAGTCTTCAATGTTGTGGGAAGCTGCCGGCAAATTGTTTCTCACAGCATCGATCGTAGCTTGAATCGCGCCGCAACGAGAGTGGCCCATCACGAGCACGAGTGAGGTTTCGAAATTAACGGTCGCAAACTCTAGACTCGCGAGCAGGGATGGTGCAATCACATTTCCTGCGACTCGAATCACAAAGAGGTCTCCCAAGCCCTGATCAAAAACGAGCTCTGCAGGAACTCGAGAATCAGCACAAGTTAGAATGATGCAAAACGGACGCTGTCCTTGCTCGGCAAGGGCCTTTAGTTTTTCGGGTGTAGGATTGTATTCCGGGGAACGGATCCCCTGCACAAAACGGGCGTTGCCAGCTTTGAGTTTTTCGAGGGCTTCAATTGAATCCGGAAAGTGGCCTTGAGTTTCCATGGTTTTGTCTTAGACGTATATAGTCAGATCTGCGGGTAATTTCAATTTATTAAATCGCACCGGTGCATTTAGGGACTGGCGCGCATCAAGTCCCCCACAACGGTGCCCTTAGGAGCATTTCTCCTGGCATGTCGATTGCTTACATGAAAGGTGGAGGGATGGGATCCAAATGAATCTTCTGACGCGGCTGTACCTATTCGTATTGATTCTCTTAGGGGTTTTACAATTGAAAGCGGCTCACGCCAATCGGGAGGAGCTTACGAAAAGTGTTCGACCACAAATTTCGAGTGTTTTTCGTTTCCAATAAGCTGAAGGCGTTCCGCTAATGACATGCTCTGACTGGCGAGCTTTTGCCGAGTGCGAACTTTTCGAACTCGATCAATCGAGAGTTTCAGTTGATCACCACTGAGCTTTTGATCTTTGAGGGCCTTCTTGATCGATTCAATCGCAATGAGGGCTGCTCCTTCTGAACGGTAGCAAAGAACATCACAGCCCGCTTTAAGTGCTAAAAGGGGAGCTTCTTCAGCGCCATAGTTCTTAGTAATAGCTCCCATTTCCATATCATCGCTCGTGATGATGCCTTGGTATTGGAGTTCTTTCCGCAAGTATTGATTCAGAAAGGTAGGTGAAAGGGTTCCCGGATTGATTGGATCTAAATGGGGGAGAAGAATGTGAGCGCTCATGAGAAAATTAGTCCCGGCCTTAATGGCACGTTGAAAGGGAACCCATTCTCGTTTCTTTAAAACTTCAAGGGGAGTATTCACTGTGGGAAGGGACTCGTGAGAATCCAAATGAGTATCGCCATGTCCAGGGAAGTGCTTAATGCAGGGTTCAACACCCTCAGAGAGATGTCCGAGAACCGATGCAGAAGACATTCGGGTCACGATATCGAGGTTGTCACCGTAAGCGCGGTCTCCGATGACCGGATTAGAAGGATTCGTGTTGATGTCACAGACGGGAGCAAAATTGAGTTGGATTCCGGCTGCGAAAAGTTCACGCGCTTGAATTTGTGCAAGCTCGAATGCAAGATTGGGCTCGTTTCTCAAGCCAACTTTTTGAGCAGTGGGGAGCAAGGTAAATTGATTCCGAAAGCGTTGAACGCGTCCGCCCTCTTGGTCGACTGAAATCATCACGGGAATATTTGATCCCGCCTCTTCACATTTTCTTTGAAGTTCATCATTCAGAGCAATGAGCTGCTCTTTTGATTCATAGTTGTGAGCAAAAAGAATGAAGAGCGATGGCCGCTCATTCTTCAGTGTGGAGAGGGTTTCGTTGGAAAGGGTTTTACCCGAAAAGCCCATCATGACTAATTCTGCTACTGAGTATCCGCTGTCGATCATGGAACTAGTTTAGTGAGGATCTTGATCGCTTAGCAAGTGGAATGACAGGAGGGTCAAGCAGAGGGGGGCTGCTGTAATGAGCATGATCCAGGGAGCTTCAAGGAGGTAGTCTTTTCCCTGATAAAGGAGGCGTCCCCAGGTTTCGTGTTCGGGAGCCGCTCCAAGTCCCAGAAAAGAAAGGGAAGTTTCGATCAATATCAAGCGCATGATCAAAAACGGGAGAATCGCCGCAAGAAGTCGAAGGAGCTCCGGGCGATAGTGATGTACCCAGAGGTGAAAAGGGCGAGCACCGAGCGCCTCGGACGCGTGGATATAGTCCTCCTCGCGGAGTTTTAAAATGAGGCTTTCAAAGTATCGGGTCATGGAGGGCACGACCAACAAGAGTGAGCCGATCCAAAATGTAAAAGCGCCTTTTGAAAAAAGCACCCCGATCGCAAGCGCGATTAAGAAGCCCGGAAGTGAAGAAAGGGTGTCGAGCGATGCCCGGAGTGTGAATTGTATTCTCTCGTTTTTAAAGAGTGCAAAAGAAGAAAGGATCAGAGCCAGGGCTAAGCACAGTGCACCGACTGGAAGCATGATCTTGATACTTTGAGCAGCGGCGGAAAAGAGGAGGAGAATGCAGTTTCTTCCGAAAGCGTCGTATCCAGGGTGAAGAACATGCTCAAGTGAATGAACCTCTAGCTGATCTTTCTGGAAAAAGGCAAAGGCTGCACCCAGGCACATTAATGAAATCCAAAAGGCGGCGATAAAACGAAGTGTTTTTTTCATCGAAGCCGAGGCTCCCATAGAGATTGAAGCCAGTATCCCATTTGCTGTGAAAGGAGGGTCAGAAGTGTCACCACCAAGAGGCAAACTTCGATCACAGGGTAATCTCGGCTCAGAACGGATTCGGCAAGCAAGCTCCCCAGTCCATTCCACTGAAAAATGGTTTCAACGATCAAGCTTCCATTAAAAAGGATCCCCAGCTGGGTACCAAAGTATGCGAGGAATGATCCTAAAGCGGGGGCCAGTAAGTTTCTTGAAAATACCTGAAACTCGGGGAATCCGAGTGCTCGAGCACCCGGCACGGAACTCTCCGGTAACAGAGCATCGAGTCTTTTTGAAAGGGAACGATACCAAAATCCCGTGAGGTACAAGGAAAGAGTCAGTGCAGGAAGGATCGGATTCGGAAATTGAAAACACCGAAGTAAAAGGGGACCTGCTACGAACAAGGGAGTCGAGGCAATCACAATCGAGATCGCATGGGATAAGGTTCGTCGTCTGCCGCTTTGAAAATGAAGATAGAGCAGCCCCAGTGTTGCCGGAAGGCTTAATAGCAACGTCAATAGCGTGAGGGTCGCTGATTTGATGAAGGCGCGACTGACCAGGGTGGTGGTGCTTTGCTTTTGAATCAGGGACTCATTTTTCGGAAGTGATAAAATTCGACGGATCATCCCTCGATCCAAATCCATTTTCGATCGGAGATCATCGGGGGTCACTTGAACTAAAGACTCGTGAACCAGAAATTCAGCAGGGTCACCGGGAAGAAAATAGATTGCACTCCGAGATAGGGTCCAGACTAAACTGAAAACAAGCAAAATTCGAATCGGAGTCTTCATTGAGCCAGGGACGCTTCAGCTTTGGCACGATCCGTTTTCTTCACAACTTTCTCGAGAGCTGGAAGTTGAATTTGGATCGCATCACCCTTTGGGGTCACCCACCAGATGGCCACGATGCGATTGAATTCGATGCGCAGTTTGCGGGTGTGGGTGGCTTTCGCAAAGTCATCTTCCCGCATTTCATAAGCGGTACCCTTCACTACGGGAACTTGGTCTTCTACTTGATCCTCGACAATGGACTGAAACTCAATGGGTTGAACCCCATTGATACGCTTATAGTTCTTATGGACCCAAAGAGGGAAGAATGAGGAGAGGATGAGTTTGGGAAGCATTTCCGCCCTTAAGGGCCGGGAGGCCTTGGCGCCAACCTTGGTCTTGACCGAAAAAACTTTCCCTTTATCGGAGACTGTCCCATCCACAATCTTCTCTACGCCCTCGACTTGGGTTCGGAAGTTATAGAAAAGTGGTTCCAGAAGCGTCGTGTTTTTGGCGCTGGCCCCTAGGTTCTCGCTCTTGATTTTCTGACCCTCTTTGATCCACGTATTTACTTGTATTTTGGCGCGGTCTCCCACGATCTCTGCTTTTTCGTTATAATAAGAAACGGGGGTTCCATGTTCCGACACGGTGTACCAGTTGTCCCAAAGTACCTCGGCGTGCGCACGGATAGGGAGCAGTATCCAAAGGATAAACAAAAAGTGTTTAAATTTTGACATGGGAGGCCTCCTTTAGATGTTCTGAAGACTAGGCTAACTCATTTCAGTTATTAAAGAAAGATGCCGAAGAGATGACGGGAGAGTAAGAATGTATCACTTAAGTGACTATCGAGATTTTGTCCTCTGGGCTGGTTATGCACTCATCTTTGGGGCAATTGCGATCTTAGGCTACATGCTTTTGTCCGAACAAGAGAACATGAACGCGAATGAAAATCTTCGTGAATTGGATGGTAAAAAAACCACCAATGGTTTGGTTCGTGTCACTCGTCCATTCTTCTCACAGTACATTGTCCCCGCCATTCGCAGTCGAAGTCGTTTTGATGAAGCACGAGTAAAGTATCGAAGAAAAATTATCAGCGGAGGATTGAAGGATGAGCTTACCGCCGATGAATTTATCGCATTTAAAATTCTTTTAATTTTAGTATTCCCCATCATTGGTGGATTCATTCGCGCATTAGACATTTATGATGTTCCAAACTATGCATTCTTTATCCTCCCTGCGGTTGGATTCTTTTACCCAGATTTTTGGGTCAGCAGTCGAATTAAAGAGCGCCACAAGCAGGTGATTAAGGCCCTTCCGTTTGTGGTCGATCTTCTTGCGCTCTCAACGGAGGCTGGGCTTGATTTCATCGGTGCGATTCAAAAAGTGGTTGAGAAAGCGGCACCGAGTCCTTTTGTTGATGAAATGGAGCAAGTTTTAAAAGAAATCAAAGTCGGTTCCGCGCGGGGTGAGGCCCTTCGGGAAATGGCATTCCGAATCAACATGCAGGA
>CAIOKW010000276.1 GCA_903858975.1 Oligoflexia bacterium
ATTTCCAGTTGAATCTTTAAACTCAGTGCTAAATTCACGGAGTGTTTTTAATGAAACAAATGCCTCCGAAAAAAGCCCGCGTATCCAATGTTTCAAATCAGCGAGAGTTCCAAAGACTCCAGCATGCCCGCCGACGCCTCCGCGACTCCAGCAATTATCATCATGGACTTGCCCCTGCAGTAATCCTCGCCAAGGACAATATTCAGTCATCGCAACTGACTCTCCCCGATTTTGAATCCGCACACGCTCTGAAAGAGCATCGCTCACTACAGGACGATAGTGTAATTTTAGTTCACTCACCTGCCTCCAAAGGGCACTGACATCTTGATTAAAATCGGGTGAAAGAATGCGCTCTAAAAGGAGAAATCCTAGATCCGAGTATACGATTTTTTCACCTACGGGATTTTCGAGTGGCACTCGATCCAACTCTTGATCAAAGAATTGAATTCGTTGATCAAGCCCGACCCACGGAAGATTAGAACCAAATCGATCTTTTAGGGCCTCATAAAAGGGCCGCCATGCTGGAAGCCCGGAAGAATGGGTTAAAAGGTTTCTAAGGGTTACCGCTTCGGTTCCCGCATTTTGAGACACATAATCTGGGAGATATTGACGGATGCCTTGATCGAGGGAAATTTTTCCGGTCTCTACTTGCTTCATCGCAAGGAGGGTCGTTGCCAAAACTTTAGAGAGCGAAGCGAGATCAAAAATAGTCTCAGCAGTGACGAGCCCCGAGGATGCAAGATGACTCTCTCTCCCCACGTAGAAATCGTGGGTTTCTCCATGATTTAAGAGGGAATCAATTTTACCAAAAGAAGCGGCCATTCCGGATCCAATCCGATTCTGAACCGCGGCCTCCAAAAGGATTCGAACTTTGAGATCCATCTAGATCACCCAAGTTTCACTTGCAATGGAGCGACCTTTTTTAAAACGGTCTCCCGACAACTCAGATAGATCGAGCGTTTCATAACGACCTTTCATCATGAGTTCCGCAAGGGCAATCCCGACCCCATAACTCTGCATCGCTCCGTGACCCGAAAAAGAATGCGCTTCAAATACAGATCCTTTGACTCCGGTCGATGGGTCTACCCGACCGATGATTGCATGATGATCTGGAGAGTTTTCATAAAGCCCAGCCCATCCACTCACGTGCTTTAAGCTCTCAAATGCGGTAGAGCGTTCATAGAGGGGTGGCCAAATGTGTTCCTCAAAAAAAACCTCGGAATCGTACTGAAAATTAAACCCACCCGGCTCATTCTGAGTCGCAAAACCTGAAAGGCCATAGATAGACTCCGGATGAAAATAGACGCCACTGGGATCGATAATCATTCCATACGGAGTCAGATCCAGATCGCGAGCATGAAATAAAGAGATCTGCCGTCGAACCGGCTCTGAGGGAGAAACATAACCGAGGATCTCTGCTAATTTAGGTGCCCATGCCCCCGCCGCATTCACCACATGAGAAGTCTCGAATTTAAGCCAGCCCCCCAGGGATGAATCAAATTGAGATTCATGCGTTGGGTTTTGAATTAAAATCGATTTTTTCTGGTCAGACGATAAGCCCTCGGCAAACTGAAATGCCTTCACATGAGTCTTACTGAGTGCTCCCGCACTCGACTGGCACACAAATACGCCATCTAAGAACTTCACACCCGAGCGAGCGGCCTCTTCACGATAATGTTCCTTCAAACGATTCGGATTAACGAGCCCATCCTTCACTCCGAACAAGGCCCCTGCGAGATCATCCGTTTTATCGATAAATGGAACTTTATTTCGAATGGCAGAAACATCGAGCACATCCACAGCCCAGCCTTGAGCCACATGCATTTCCCGCGCCTTCAGCGCTGACTCAAAGGTTTCAGGACGATGAAGCCAAAGATAACCACAATCACGATACCCGACCGACTCCGCAATCGTTTGAAAATACTCGATAGAAAACTTGGAGGTGAGAAGATTCACTTTCTGAGA
>CAIOKW010000277.1 GCA_903858975.1 Oligoflexia bacterium
AAAATAGAGAGAATTAGGGTGAGTGCTTTAAGAGTTCTGGTTGTGCTGAACGATTTTCTCATGGTGACCTCGGGGCAACTTTTATCAAAGGGCAAAGATTTTGTAAAGTGTCGTTGTGTAATAAATCAAGACTGTCTACGGTTTAGACACCTGATCGGCTGCTGATCAAGGAAATGAGGGTGTTAATGTCTAACTATGGATAAAGAGGGCAGTATGTGGTTTGGCATATTTGATGCTTTATCCAGGGTAGAGAGAGTGAGAGTGAGTTATGAATGGTCAGGACAATCAATTTAGTTTCAAAGACTTTTTTTACCGCTTTTGTTTTTTTCTCGGTTTAGGGACAGCAGCCTATTGCTCTTATGCACAGGTGAAAACTTGGGTGAAAGACGAGGCTCCCATTCAAACCACTCAAGCCTTAAAAGAACGAGTTCAGATGTCTGAATCGTCGTCGGCGTTTGCTCAAGCACTCCCGAACGTAGCCCCGATGGAGAGCGCGCATGCGGCTCCAGCGGTAGCACCCACTTCTTTAATTCCTGAAGCCTCTTTAGTAAAAAGCGATGCGAGCCCAAGTCCATCTCCAGCAACGACTGAAGCCCTTCCCGCAGCCGATGCTTCTCAAGCGCCGATGGCCTATGTGGAGCCGCTTCCTTATGCATTCAATCCAGAATATCCAGCACAAATGATGAGAGCTCCCGCTCAAGAGGAAAGCCACTCAGCAATGAACCCAGCCAGCGCTCCTTCTGCACCAGTGGCAGTAGGTCAAGGGTCACTCTTGAATACTGGAGATAAGCAGAATTCAGTGAATGGCAGTTCATCTTCAGTGTACACAGGAAGTAGTGTGAGCGCAGCTTCCGGTCTTGCAAGTCAATTGAACTCAGGTGACATGGTACTTCTGAATTCCTCCATGAAGGGTTCACTTCCGGATCAAACCGTAACGGTCTCTGGACTTTATTGCGGAGGGGGCTCTCAAATGGGTTCCGGCTGTAGTCATGAAAACCATTTCTCAATCCATACTTCGCGCTATAGCAGCAATGAAGGTCTCGCGAGTGATGCAAGTTTTTCAATTACGGGCTCAAGTGCCGGTAACTTGATGCTTCATATGGGGATCAAGCTTCAGGATTCAAATTCGGCTTACCAAACGCTGAGCCTTACTTCCGCTCTCAGTGATGTCAGTGTAAGAACTGAAGTTCGAAGCGGTCATGCGATTCGAATTTTCGATATTAAGGTTCCGACCTTAGTGGTGCGAGGAAATGAACAGCTTCAAAAAGTTCAGATCGTGATTGCCTTCGATGTAGCAAACCCAGATGCACCCGTGCTCTTATCAGAATCATCGGTCAGTTTTTCTCGGAAGTCGGTCAAATTAGTTCCTCTAGCTTGGAATTTTGCAGCCCCTTCTCCGGTGGCATCTAACGAACCGGTGATGATTGCAGATGAAATTCCTTACTCAATGAGCATTGAAAAGTCGCAGTAAGAAAATCTTTCTCTCTCTCTAAATGGCTCACTCGGACCAAGAAGCTTTAAGGTTTCTTTTGTTCGAGTGAGTTTTTTTTTGAACTCTGCTCGAGAGATTTCCTTAGCCCCTAATGCTTCCATATGTGGAGTGAGAACTTGGATGTCCATCCATTCTCGACCGGCTCTCTTTTGAAGTGCGATCGCAAAGAGGAGTGCTGCTTTAGAGGCATGGTCTTCCCGGTGAAACATGCTCTCTCCCGCAAAGTATCCAGCGGTATCCACTCCATAGACCCCCCCGACGAGGTGCTCTCCGTTCCAAACTTCAACACTATGAGCGTGTCCGAGTTCATGGAGTTCCGTGTAGGCCGCTTTCATTTCATCCGTAATCCAGGTGCCTTCTTCGCCTCGTTCAGAGCAGGCGTCGAGGACTTGGGAGAAGGCTCGGTCAACGGTGAATGTCCACGGACTTTTTTTCAGGTATTGTTTCAATCGCCTATTATAGCGAAGTTCACTGAACTCAACGATGGCTCGACGAGTAGGGCAGTACCAAAGCAGAGGGAGCCCCTCTGTTGGCCAGGGGAACACTCCTTGTGAATAGGCATTGATGAGAGTTTTAGGCGTGAGATCAAGCCCGACTGCGACAATGTCATTCAGGTCAGACATTAATTCGATTCAAGTACCATCACTGAACCCAGACCACCAGCAGCACAAACGGAGATAATGCCGTGGCGCTTGCCGCTTTCTTTGAGTTGATGAAGGGTTTGAAGGATCAGTCTTCCTCCCGTGGCTCCGAAAGGGTGACCTATCGAAATACTTCCTCCGTTGAGGTTGAGCTTTGATGGATCTACTTTTCCGAGTGCTGCGGGAAGCCCTAGCTTTTCTTTTGCAAACTCAGGAGATTCAATTGCGCGAATCGTTGCGATGACTTGAGCTGCGAAGGCCTCGTGGATTTCATAGATGTCGAGTTGATCCCAAGTCAGGCCCGCCATCTTCAGCGCTTTTTGGATCGCGTAAACGGGTCCAATGAGGAGGGGTTCGGTTTGAATGTCCACACCGGCTGCCGCATAACTCTTTAAAAAGCCGAGTGGAGTGAGCCCTAATTCTTTTGCACGAGATTCTTTCATGAGAAGTACTGCTGATGCGCCATCCGTCAGTGGACTTGCATTGCCGGCAGTAATGGTTCCGTCTTTATAAAATACGGGTTTCAATTTACCCAGTTTTTCAATACTGGAATCCGCACGAACATCGGTATCGCGTTCGATGACCTTTCCATCTGGAGTAGCCACTTTGCAGACGTGGCTTTGATAAAATTTTCTATCCCAAGCAGCATTTGCTTTTTGGTGACTCTCAAGAGCCATTTGATCTTGCTCAGTGCGGCCTACTTTGAATAGGCGTCCCATGAGGTCAGCAGACTGCCCCATTGTTTGACCGGTGGTGGGTTCCTTGATGCCCGGAGCTTGAGGAGCAAGGAAGCCTGCTTTAAATTTAGAAAGAAGACCTAAGCGTTGGCTCATGGTTTTTGCTTTTGCGAGATCTTGGAAGTAATCAGTGGCCTCTAAACTGAAAAGAGCGCGAACAGAGCTGATGGATTCAACCCCGCCTGCAATTCCAATTTCAATTTGACCTGCAGTGATTTTAGCTGCGATCCCAGCGGCTGCTTCAAGAGAAGATGCGCAATAGCGATTGATTCCGGTTGCAGGGATGCTGGCAGGCAGTCCCGAGTCGAAAAGAGCTTCGCGCGCGATATTAGATCCTTCTGCTGGAGCGCTCACGATTCCGAAATAAACT
This sequence comes from Oligoflexia bacterium, assembly GCA_903858975.1. Lineage (GTDB taxonomy): Bacteria > Bdellovibrionota > UBA1018 > UBA1018 > CAIMNF01 > CAIMNF01. The sequence goes on from CAIOKW010000277.1 coordinate 3,241, forward strand.
TCATCAATGAGTTTTGGATCAATTCCGGTGACGCTCACGCATTCACGAAGGGCAATGCCTCCGAGTTGGGCTGCGGACATTTTTTGAAACACCGTTCTAGCTCTTGCAAAGGGAGTTCGAACACCACCGATAATCGCGATTCTTTCATGACTCATATGAGTCTAGTGTAGTGCTTAGTTCCCTTGGGCATCCACTAAAAAGCGATCCAATTTTTGAAAGAGGTGTTCCATTGCATGTTTAGCATCTGTGTCGATTGCGGTGCGTGAGAGCGTACGGCTATTTAAGACGCCCAGTGTTTTTTGAACTTCCTCTGCGATATCTTTATAGCCAAAATTTTGGGCCCCCTCCGCAAGATGGTTGGCCTCCTGCTTGAGTCCGCTCCAGTCACGATCCGCCAGCTGCTTTCGCATCTTCTTTAAGCGGGTGCTGACCCGTTCGATATAGCCTGATTTAACCCGATTTTGAATCTCGCGAGATGAAAACATAGGAAGGCAAGGGTACGAAACTTTACCTCTGCTTGGCAAGGATCGAGTGACGGGCTTCTCCGATCAGAAAAAATCACCTTTAGAATTAAAGGTAAGGACTCCATTTTGGAGCGACACATTCACCCATGCCGAATGTCAGACGCTTGACGTTACCGCCCTCTGAACCCATGATGAAAATGTTTTTTCCGCCAGAGCGCGAGGAGGAGAATACGAGAAAGCTTCCATCCGGGCTATAATGCGGGTCCTCGTTATTGCCCTCGTCCTTGGTCAAACGTTCAATCTTTCCTCCATCTGATGTGATGGTGAAGAGGTCAAAGCGCTTATCGAGCCACCCAGCAAAGGCAATTTTTTTGCCGTCTGGAGACCATGCTGGCGTCGCGTTGTACGAACCGGCATAGGTCAGTCGTTTTGCGTCAGCAGGATTTTTGAGATCGAGTGTGTAAAGCATCGGTTTTCCAGGACGAGAAGAAACAAACGCAAGTTTTTGTCCATCGGGACTCCATGCTGGATCGACATCAAAGCCAATCGAGTGAGTCAGTTGAGATGTTTCTTTCGTTTCTAAATTTAAGACGTGAATCTCTGGGTTCCCTGTGTAGCTCATGGTGTACGCGAGTTTATCGCCTGACGGTGAGTAGCTGGCACCTGAATTGATCCCTTTGCGGTTACTGAGGAGCTTGAGTCCACCCGTTCGTAAGTTCATCTCAAACAGATCAATGTTCTTGGTATTATCGGAGTGACGATTGTAAACTGCAAATGCGATTTTCTGTCCATCGGGACTCCATGCTGGAGCCATGGTGAGCGAACGGATACGAGTCACTTGACGGATATCGCTGCCATCAAAGCTTGAGCTGAAGATTTCTTTTTTGCCTGTTTTGTCGCAAATAAAGGCAATTCGAGTGAGAAAAATACCTTTCTTCCCTGTAATAGCATTGACGATGTCATTTGCAATCGAGTGCCCCAAGATTTTAAGTTCAGAGGATTCGCTCGTATAGCGCTTTGCGAGGACTTCTTTGTTTCCACCGATGTTCATGAGGTGAAATTCGAAGATGGCATTGCTGCCCTCTAGTTTAAATGAGCCATACGAAAGATAGTCTGTGCCGGATTTGGCCCAGTCCGCATATTTGATTTGTTCAGCGGCAGTAATTTTGCTCTGTGGAAATCCAGCAGTAGGAAGGATTCGGAAGGTATCGATAAACTCAAGATCAGATTGTATTGTTTTTTCGACTTGAGACAAAGCGCCAGCTGCCGATTCTGGAGCAGCGATGCTTGGGGTGAGAGCTACGACTGCTTTTTTTGTCTTCGCTTCCCCAACTTGAAGGTAGGTGGATTGAGCGTGGACAGAGTTAGTGAAGAAGAGTGTTGTAGCCAGCAAGAAGATGAAATTCAACATTCCCTGATTATAGGGTGATCAAAGAGGAAACCCAAGCAAAATTCCCTGCCCGGAGATGTCAGACGCGATTGCCCCTGGAGGCAGCGGAAAGGGGCTGGAAGCTTGGAGTGTTCGTTTCACTTCGCTATCAAACTGATCATTCCCAGAGGATTTCGTGAATTTGAATGTTTTCATATTTCCACGAGAGTCTAAATAGATCATGACCTTGGCTGAATAAGATTGCTCCTGTAGCCATTTGGGTAATTCCCAATTTGCCCGAACCCGTTCGAGTACCACGTCAAAATAGGTGGTTTCAAGCGATGCTTTCGCTTCTCCTGTGAGCGCTGATCCTTTTGAGATCTTGTTTCCTTTGACTTCGTCTCCACCAGCAAGCGCCTTAATGCGCTCAATAGCTTTGATGCGTTCGAGTGCTTGCTTTAGCTTTTTTTGAGCTTCTTTTTCTTTTTTTGCGTGCTCAATCTTTATTTTCTTTTTCTTCGCAATGGAGTAATCGCCCGATTCGGTTTCAGCCTTTAAAATAGGCTTTTTTTCCGGAATCGGAGCCGCGATTGGCTTTGCGGCAGGTTTTTCAATTTCTGCAGGCTTAGGCAAGGGAACTTCATTTTTCTTTTGGCTGGGGAGTCCGACCAAATCTACACGAATCGAGGGGAGGTACTCTTTGGGAGTATCCGGGAAAATAAAACTTTTAAGAACGATATAAAAGAGTCCGAGGACATGAAGAGCAATGGAAAGCGATACAAACCGTTTCAAGATTTGAGACTGACTTTGAATTGGGGGATTCGCTATCACCTCCATCATGCTGTCCCTAATTGCTTCCTTCTGGTGCAGTGACGAGCCCGACTCTGTGAATGTTTGCTTTTTTAACCTGGGCCATGACTTTTGCAACGATTCCGTAACTGACGGATTGGTCCGCTTGTACTAAAACTTGAAGATTAGGCTTTGCAATCGCAAGTGCTGTAAGCTTTTCAGAAAGAGTCGCCAGAGAATAAGGCTTTTGGTCGAGCTCAATTGATTGATTGGCCTTGATGGATAAGACTAAGGGCTCGTCTTGTTGAGTGAGATTGCCCGCGTCTGCTTTTGGAAGATTGACATCAATCCCTTGCTGAAGCAGGGGCGCTGAGACCATAAATACAATGAGCAACACCAGCATCACATCCACCATAGGAGTGACGTTAATTTCCGAAAGCGATACTCGCCCGTTCTTATTGGTTTGCTTGTGATTCATGGCCATCTTCGGTCATTCCTTTGTTCATCAAAAGTCTTCGTTGAATCATATTGAGGAACTCTTGGGAAAAGCTTTCAACATCAAGACTTAAGCGCTTCATGCGATTCACAATATAGTTGTACGAGATCGCCGCTGGAATCGCTGCTGCGAGTCCCATCGCGGTTGCGATGAGGGCCTCTGAAATTCCAGGCGCCACTACAGCAAGAGATGCCGAACCCATAGCACCGATGTTTTGAAAGGAATTCATAATCCCCCAAACAGTACCGAATAAGCCTACAAAGGGCGCTGCGCTTGCAGTGGATGCTAGCCAATCCACATATTTTTCAAGTTCATCCACTTCTAGATTGTGGGCTCTGCTGAGAGCTCGTTCGATCGTGGTGATTTCAGGGGTACCTTCAGGGGAACGATTTTCTGCCGGAATTTTTCGAAGTTCGCGATAGCCGGCATCAAATGTTTTTGCGACCGGAGAATGGGGAAACTCCTCGATCCTCAGATGGATCTCCTCGAGTGTCCTTGAATTCCAGAAAAGATCACTGAAGGCCCGATTCTGACTTTGGGCGTTTTTAATGAGCTTGAGTTTCGTAAAAATGATGGCCCAGGTGAGCACCGATGCAGACAAAAGCATCAGTAGGATTAGCTTAACCAAAGGACCCGCATCAGCAATTAAGGTCCACGCACTCAAAGAAGAAGGAGTAGGGGCAGCGCTCATGGGAGGGTTATTTCCTTTCGAGGTTTCATCTTAGCATATTGGACTAAAATGAGTAGAATGAAGAGCATGATCTGAAGGTGTCCGTTTTGAAACAGGGTTTCCTCAGAATGGGAGAGTTTTAGCTGAAGGATCCCTGAGCTTTCATTTTCAAAAAAGTTTAATCCGAAGATTGCGTGGACGAGAATGAAGAAAGCCGAAATGAATCCGAGAGCTGACCAAAAGGAGCCAAAGATCCCAAACAAGAGGATGAGGGTCACCATTTCACTGAATTTGGGGCTAAACCAGATCCAATAGATGAGGAGAAGGGTCAGGGTTTCGAGCACCATCCGGTATCGAACCTCTACCAGTTCATGGTGAATAATGACTCGAACTAAAAATTCGGTCGAGAATACGAATACAAAAATGAGAATTGCCCTAAATATCCATGCGTATGCGGCAAGGAAGTTCAGGTTTAATTGGGTCGAAAACCCTAAGAACTCGTACTCATGATTCAAGATCAGGGCGAGGACCATCACACTCCCAAAGCCAAGGCCCCTGAGAAAAGCGCGAGTGAGATCTGGAAAACCGGTGATCCTTGAGCCCCAAAGCTCACGGAGGGGAGCTCTGAAAAACAATAGCGCTGAAAGACAAGAGAGAGCAGCAAAGAGGATCTGATTTTCACTCAAAAACTGATTTAGGGTGCTCATTCGATTGAGGGTTGAGACTTGATGAGAAGTTAAGGTCCAAAAGAGCAGGATCGAGAGGGTAAAGGAGTGGAAGAGGGCATTCCAAAAAATGAGGAATCCCGAAACTTTGAGTGCAGGGAGTAATTTTCGAAAATGTCGATTGAGGTTCGCCTTCCACATAGTTTAGACTATGGAAGTACACCATGAAAAACACACTCCTAAAAGTTGAAAATTTATCAAAAGCTTATGCTCCAGGAGAGATCGTTTGGCAAAATGTCAACTTTGATCTCGGCCGGGGGGACTTTCTCTATATCCTCGGTGGATCTGGAGCAGGGAAAAGCTCTTTGCTTCGTACTTTATCCAGTTTTGAGCAGCCAAGCGGAGGAAAAATTCTTTTCCAAGGCCAAGACTTGCTCTCTACGAGTCATACGGATCTCGAACGTATTCGTAAAAAGATTGCCTTTATTCCTCAAAACTTGGGTTTGATCCCCGACCTGAATCTCCGGGATCACCTCGAAATGAGTCAGCTTTCGATTTCAAAGGCCGAAAGAACGGACGAAGCCGTGATGGCGAATTATCTGAATATGATGGGGCTCAAAAACAAGCTCAATAAAAAGATGAGTGAGCTTTCTGGTGGTGAGCGTCAGCGAGTTGCAATTTTAAGAGCGCTCAGTAAAAAAGCCGATATTTTGATCGCGGATGAGCCGACTGGAGCTCAGGATTTTGAAATGACCTGGAAGCTCATGGATTTGTTTGTGAAGCTGAATTTGAGTGGAACTACACTGCTCTTGGCGACTCACGACCTTGAAATGGTTCGCAGACTCCGAAAACGCTGCGCAATTTTGAAGGATGGGAACTTTAAGGTGGAGGATCGAACATGAGCAACTCTAGATTGTTTTTCAAGCTCGCATTTCTTCCGCTTCGCCGTTCTTGGTTTCTACTTGGGCTCATGTTGATTTCGTTCGCGCAATTGCTATTGGCGCTTTGGTTTTGTGGTGGAATTCAAAAAGAACTGAATCACACCGAAGCTTACGCAAGCCAAGCACGATTTGTGACGATCCAAATGAAAGATGACGCCAGTCCCCTTGATCCAGTAAAGGAAGCGCTACAGGGCGATGACATTTCAGTTGAGGAAATGAAAACGGAGACCATTCTTCAAAAAATGGAAGAGGAAGAGCCTGAAATTGTTCAAACGGTCCGATCGATTGGAAACGAGGGGCTTCAGTTAGTTCCAAAATTACTCCTCGCGCGGGGTCCGATGAGTGATGAAGTGATCGAAAAAATTAAAATGATGACCGAAGTATCAAAAGTGGAGTCAAGCCCCGTTCATCATGCAAGGCTTCAACATTTCTATAAGCACCTCGGTGTTGAAATGAAGATTTCGATTGGACTGATTTTGTTTCTGATCCTGGTTCAGCTCATGGTGTTCCAGCGGATTCAAAGTCGTGATTCAGTAGAGGTGATGAAGAACCTTCTCGCTTGGGGAGTGAATCGACTTCAAGCTCGGGTTCCTGGATTTCTCTCGATTCTTAGTCTCAGTGGAGTTTCGTTTGCACTCTCGATCCTCGAGTGGGTATCCCTTCGAAAATGGGTCTGGAAGGAGAATTCCTTTCTGGGTGAGCTGAGTCTCGACCACACTCTTTCATTTCCACTTCTTCTCGCCCTAGTGACGATGGTGGGGATACTTGCGGGTGGTGTGTTGATGAGCTTTTCGGGGAGATCGGCTGAAGAATGAGGCTCACATTCGGATTTCTAATGCTTTTTGTTTTCTCCCAAGCGATGGCAGAGACGCCAACTAAGGTGAATTTGAATCAAAAGCTTGATTCTGTTCGGATGAAGCGACTGGCGCTTGAGAAAGCGCTGCTCGAGGCTGAGAAATCAAAGAAATCTACGGAAGATCAACTCAAGCGCCTGAAGACTCTGCAGCAACTCCAAACGCAAGAAAAGTCGCTCACCCAGCAGCGCCTTCAAACGCTTGAGAAATATTTACTGGAGCTCCAGTCCAGAAAGTCAGATGTGGAGAAGCGAGTGGAGAGTGCAAAAGTCTCACTCAAGGGAAAATTTTCAAAAATTATTCATCCGATTTTAGCCCAAAACGACCGTCTGATTCGAGGTGAAGAGGGAGAAGGGGAACGTAGACTTAAAGAAAAGATCCTCTCCAGTCTTGCCTACTCTGAACTCAAAGAACTTGAAGGGCTTTATGCTGACTTGCAAGACGCAGAAGATATCGAAAGTCGCATTGAGCAGGAAAAGCAGCAAATTACTTCTTTGATGCAAGATGTATCTGAGCAAGAGTCACTCATATTATTTCATAAAAAGATCCGAGAGAATCTCACCTCAGAAAAGCATGAAGAGCAAATTCGACAGTTAGAAGAGTACCGCAAGCTCAAGATTTCAGAAGTCGAAATTGAGAAAATGATTTCTGAGTTTCAGGGACGTCAAAAGCTCGAAGAAGAAAAAGATCAAAAAAGGCGAATTCCGATCATCTCCTTCAAGCCTCATAGTCTTCCTTGGCCACTTCAGGGAAAGCTAGTGGGAACCTATGGGCAGCATCGGGATGAAAAGTCAGGCCTCAATATTTTCAAAAAGGGTATCGAAATTTTGACGATCAACGACCATGCTGCAGTTTTAGCTGTACTGGATGGGAAGGTGCAGTATTCAGGGGAAATCCCTGGAAAAGGGAAAGTCTTGATTCTGGAGCACGCCCATTCCATCTATACGATCTATGGTGGGATGAAGGAGTTATCCCGGGTCAGCGGAGATACCGTAAAAGCGTCAGAAAAACTGGGCTTTGTTGAGTCTGAAACCCCGCTCTATTTTGAAATTCGAGCTAGGAACGTAGCTATTGATCCTGCGAAGTGGTTACAATAGTCCTTAAGGAGACTTCATGTTTCGATCACTTCTGGTTCATTCACTTTTATGTCTTATTGCATTTTCTGCCCTTGCGGCTGAAAGCTCAACGACACCGGTCCTCAATCAAAATGACCGATATAAAAACCTGGAGCTCTTTCAGAAAGTACTTCAGTTTGTAGAAAAGAATTATGTAGATCCCACTCAAAACGATGCACTCGTTCATGGTGCAATCAAAGGGATGCTGGAGACTCTCGATCCTCATTCCAATTTTCTTTCATCCGAAGTTTATCGAGATATGAAAATTGATACGAGCGGAAAGTTTGGGGGAGTCGGAATTGAAGTCGGAATAAAAGAAGACATCTTAACCGTAATTGTTCCGATGGAAGATTCCCCGGCTTGGAAGGCTGGGGTTCAACCGGGTGATAAGATTGTAAAGATTAATGGCGAAAGCACCCGCGGCTACTCGCTTTCTGAGGCGATTGCAAAAATGAGGGGTAAGAATGGTTCCACCGTTAACCTGACTCTTTACCGTAAAGGATGGGCTAAGTTTAAGACGCTCGCACTCAAACGCCAGGAAATCAAAATTCGCTCTGTACGTTCTGAGATGATTGAAAATGGTTTTGGTTACGTCAGACTTGCATCTTTTAACGAAAACGCGGCTCGTGATGTGAAGAATGCAATTGATAAGCTTGAGAGCAAAGAGAAACTAAAGGGTCTTGTTTTTGATCTTCGGATGAATCCAGGAGGCCTTCTTGATCAAGCCGTTGATGTTTCCTCACTCTTCATCGATGAAGGAGTGGTGGTTTCAACGGTGGGGCGGGATCCATCACAAAAAGAAGTGAGATATGCGAAAAAGGGAAATGCGAGAAAAGATCTTCCCCTCGTGATTCTGGTGAATAGCAGTACCGCATCAGCAGCCGAAATCGTGTCTGCGGCACTTCAGGATCATCACCGTGCGATGATTTTGGGCGATACTACTTTTGGTAAGGGGTCGGTACAGACGATTATTGATCTCGGTAACGAAATGGGGCTGAAACTAACCATTGCTCGTTATTTCACTCCCAATGGCGTCAGCATTCAGGAGCGGGGAGTGGTGCCGGACGTAGTCTTAGATGAATATGATCCGAAGCTCTTGGCTCAGGCAAAAATTAAACGGGACTCACCTCGCGAGCGAGATCTCAAGGGACACCTGGTGAATCCAGTGAAGAGTCAGAGTCGAGATGAGTTTTCGATGCAAGAGTTCAAAGACAAAACTAAATTAGCATCAAAAGATAAGCATGAGTCAGGGTCAAGTGATGATGAGGATCTGGGAGACATGATGCCCATCAAGTTTGATCCCAGTGAAGATTACCAAACCCAACAAGCGCTCAAGTATCTTAAATCCTTTGAGGTATTTAAAAAGCTGAAGAATGAGTGATGATGATCTTCCACTCTTTCAAGCGAGTGGCAACAAAACGAAGTCGCCATCAGTCACCGTTGCTGAGATCACGTCTCGCATTAAGGCAAATTTAGAGTCCGAATTTCGGGATGTCTGGGTTCAGGGTGAGATCAGCAATTTGAAAGTTGCATCGAGTGGACACGTCTATTTTTCTTTGAAGGATGATGCGGCTACCATTTCAGCTGTGGCGTTCAATTGGGGACGAAAGAAAGCATCGTTTGATTTGAAGGACGGTTTAGAGGTGCTTTGTCGCGGAAATGTTTCCGTATATGCCGCCCGAGGAAACTATCAGCTCATTGTAGATGCGATTGAGCCACGAGGTGCCGGATCCCTTCAGCTTGCGTTTCAACAGCTGAAGGAAAAGCTTATGAAAGAGGGGTTGTTTGATCCTTCTCGTAAGAGACCGATTCCAAAGTATCCAGCAAAAGTTATTGTAGTTACTTCTCCTCAAGCAGCGGCACTCCGGGATGTGTTGACCGTTCTCAAACGGAGAGCTCCCTTTGTGGAAGTTCTGCTTATTCCGGCACTGGTACAAGGTGAAGACGCACCCGCAAAGCTGATTCAGGCGCTTAAAGTTGCGAATCACTACAAGCTCGGAGATGTGATTCTCTTGACCCGAGGGGGAGGAAGCATCGAGGATCTTTGGGGGTTTAATCACGAGGATCTCGCACGAGCCATCGCTGGAAGCGCGATCCCGGTGATCTCAGCAGTCGGCCATGAAGTGGATTTTACGATTGCAGATTTTGTGGCTGATCTGAGAGCGCCGACCCCTTCCGCAGGGGCCGAAATCATTACGCAGCATTGGGTTGAAATGAGAGAGCGATCTCGTCAGCTTCAAGAGCGGCTGTTCATGTCGCTAAAGCGTGACTTAGTTTATAAGCGAAGAAGCTTAGAGGCGCTTTCCGCCCGACTCCGAAGTCCTAAAGATCAATTGAGAGAAAAAGCACAAAAACTCGATGAGCTCTCTCTGAGCTTGGAACGAAACATGCGTCTGATGTTCGAGCGCAAGCAGATGCATTTAGAGAGG
>CAIOKW010000278.1 GCA_903858975.1 Oligoflexia bacterium
ATGCTTCAACTTCCAACATCGTTCCTGCTCCTTATTCCTTATGCACTTGCAGACTTCGATTTATCGCTACTTCGTTCTTTGACTGGCTTTTGAACAATCCATTCCTTAAGAATCAAAGAGGCCTTTTGAGGATTATTATCTACGAGGGTAACGATCTTCTCGCGGATCATTTCCCCTTCTACCTTTTCTGGATCCAGGCGATCTGGAAGATCCGGCATCACTTCATCCAGCTGAGCAAGAGTACTGCTCTTTTGGATCTTCTCCAGCTCTTCGATCGTCTGTGGTAAGAAGGTATCTACGCTATCGGTCGTATTCTCAGTAACCCAACGAATATATGGGCGAACTACCAAGAAGAAAAACAAGAGGATCACAAGACCGATCACTCCATATACGATCAAGCTTTGAATATAGTTACGGGTTGCGGTCGCATCCAGAATTCTTTGTGCTTCCTCAAAGTCTTCCGGTACGAAGTCGATGCTCTTAATCTCAAGAGTATCGCCCCGCTTCTTATCCAGAGCCAAAGCACCAATTACAATGGCTTCAAACTCCTTCATTTTCTCAGGACTCCATGCTTCGGACTTATTTTCTACCTTGCCATCAGATGCTGGAGTTCGAATCTGTTTGCCATCCACTAAGACTGCAACTGAAAGCTTTTTGATATTTCCAGTTGGTTTTTGTGTCGTGCGAACAATCTTCGGTATGTCGTAGTTTACGATTTCATTGGTTTTTGCTGTATTATTCTTGATCGCGCTCGGTGAAACTACGCCTGGCTGCTCACCCGGAGTATTCGAGCTTGCGCCCGGAGCTCCTGAAGCCAGTGGACGAGAACCCTCCATTGATTCACTTGTTTTTTGCTGTGAACGAACGGTGGCTCCATCTTGATCGAGAATGGTTTGCTGTTCAGAGATATTTGAAAAATCAAGATCAGCACTCACCACTACTTTAATGTGGCCTTCTCCGACTACTTTTCCAATGATTCCTTCAACCCGGCGTTGGTAGTCTTCTTCTAATCTACGTTTGAAATCCGATTGCTCGGTCGTCAAACCAACGATTGAATCATGAACATTCTTCGACAATTCCTTGCCAAATGAATCCACGATCACAACATTTGTAGCATCCATCCCTTCAACCGCAGCGGCTACAAGGTGGGTAATTCCAAAGACTTGCTTTTCGTTTAAGTTCGTACCGGCTTCGAGATCTAAAACCACTGATGCCGTAACTTTCTTTTGGTCCTCAACAAAAGCCGTCTTTTCTGGAACCGCAAGGTGAACGCGAGAGCGCTTTACACCCTTGATGGCATTGATGGAGCGCATGAGCTCCCCTTCCAACGCACGCTTTTGATTCACTTTATTTAAGAAGCTCGTAGTTCCGAAAGACTGCTTGTCAAAAAGCTCATAACCAACACCTGAACTCTGCGGCATTCCTTGCATTGCAAGCTCAAGTCGCAGGTCATTCAAATACTCGGGTGGAACCATGATTTGCTTCCCACTCGGATCTACTTGGAATGGAATCTTCTTTTCACGCAATAGGCGCATGATGTTTGCTGAGTCTTCAGCATTCAGCGTCCCATAGGTAACGGGTTGGTAGCCTTGAAGGCTGGCCCAGTAGAAAATCCCTGCCAAAATAGCCAAAATCCCGCCCCCAGTGATCCCGAGAGCCATCTTACGGCTAGTTGAAAGTCCACCTAAAAAATCCTTGATTTGCGAGCTGATTCGATTGAAAAAATCCATAACTATACCTGCATCCTCATGATTTCTTTATACGCTTCTAGAATTTTATTACGAACCTGCATCATTGTCTTCAATGAGAGTTCTGCTTTTTGAACTTGGAGCATGGTCTCGTGGATATTTTTGCTTTTTCCAGCAACCAAATCCTTGATCGACTGATCTGCTTGATTTTGATCTGCATTGACCTCTTCCATCGATTTCGTCAATGTCTCAAAAAAGCCTCCGCCCTTCACTTCACCCGCAGCCCCGACACTCTCGGGGCCCACCTGAGGCTGGCGAATTGAGATCGAATCGCCTTGGATCATGCCTAGGTCTGGGTTGATTTGTTTAAAGGAGTTTTGAATCGAGTTCATCGTCTAGCCCTATCGCCCTAACTCTAAGGCTTTATTCGCCATTTGGGTTGCGGCACCAATAGCGGTGACGTTTGCCTCATAGGAGCGCTGAGCACTAATCATATCTGCCATCTCTTGAACCGGGTTCACATTTGGCATTTCAACATAACCATCTGGGTTTGCATGAGGATCTTCAGGCTTATAAACCATCCGAGGAGGTTTAGCGTCTTCGCGAACATCCGATACCAATACCCCTTGGGTCGCTTCATCCACTTTGTTGGTCAGGATATCACCAAAACTTTCGCGATCTGCCGTTGCGGTAAACTCAGCGTCTTTACGCTTATAGCCAGCCGTTTCAGCATTAGCGATATTTGATGAAATGGTGTTCATCCTCTTCATTTGTGCATCCAGGCCGGATGCACTTACTCTCATCGAAGAAAAGAAGTCAGCCATTATTTATTCCCTCCACCTTCTGAAATACCGTATTCCAGCATTCCGAGTTTTTTACGAAGCGTTTCAATCGAAGCGTTATAAAGAATCTCGTTTTCCTTCATTTTGGCCATTTCAGCTGCACGATCTACAGTGTTTCCATCTAAGGACTCAATCCCGTTTGGATCATCGTAAACATCGGCTTTAACACCTTCTGCACCCTTCGAACCAAAATGATCTGCATTATCCGTATCGAGCTTGACGTTGTCTGTAAGATCCATCGCATCCCGCATCGCCTGCTCAAAGCTGACCGCTTTGGCTTTATAGCCTGGTGTATCGGCATTTGCGATATTCGCAGAAATCACGTTTTGATTCTCAAGTCTGAGATTCAAATTCTGATTGAGAGCGCGAATGGTTGGATCAAACATTCCCATCTTTAATCTCCTTAAGCCTTAATTCCCATCACACGGTATTCAGCGAGCTTATTTCGAAGTGTACGAATCGAAATCCCCAGGGCTTTTGCAGTGTGAGTACGATTTCCAGAGAAATGCTTGAGTGCATCGAGAATCACATTGCGCTCTACTTCATCCAGAGTTCTTCCCGGCTTCCAAGAAGTTCCTTGAGCCTCCACGGAAGCCTTGCTCTCATTTGCAACTTGGAATTGAATGTCTTTAGCGCGAATCTCTGCGCCTTGAGCAAGAAGAACCGAGCGTTCACAAACACCCTCGAGCTCACGAATATTTCCTGGCCAACGATGAGAATTCAGAAGGAGAATCGCTTCTTCACTCAATTTCATTTCTGGGCGTCCATGTGCACGAGCAGCCTTAGAAATAAAGTTTTGAGCAATGAGCTCTATATCACCAAAGCGCTCTTGAAGACTTGGGATCTTCATGTTTACCACATTCAAACGATAGTAAAGCTCTTCACGAAACTCACCATTTTTAACTAAATTTGAAACCGAGCGGGAGCTGGTTGCGACAATGCGGATATCCGCACCGATTTGAATTAGCTCCAAAAGTTTTAATTGAACTGCAGGAGCAAGTTTCCAAATCTCTGCAAAAATTAAAGTACTGCCACGAGCTTGATCAACCAAAGAGTTAAAAAGTGACTCTTGCTCACCGAGTGCTGTTTCACGACAATTCATCATGAAAAACTGCTTTGAGCTGCGAGTGCTGCGCTCGTGGATAAATCGGGCAAGACTACGCTTACCAGTTCCAAACTCTCCGAGAATGAGAACGCTTGCTTTACTCTTTGCAACAGTGTCAGCAAGAGTAAGAAGTTCATTATACTGGCGATCAACGCTAGCTACAGGCCCTAGCTGAATTGATTTTACTAAATTTTCGTTTGTTCGTTCGAAGTGGTTCTCACGGATTTCGTTTCTCATCGACTTTGCCCTCCTTGGCAATTTCTTTTAGCGTATCCTGCGCTAATCTTTTCCAAACATCATCATCCTGACTCTGTTGAATTTTTTCGAGTGATCGGCTTGCGATTTTTTTCGAGTCTCGTCCTCCATCCTTTAGCAACGCTCGTGCATGCGCGTAAAGAACATGATTTCCCCCAATTTTATTTTCTATGGCTTCTGAGTAAAGCGCAACGGCTTCTTTCCATTTTTGCTGTTTTTCCAGCATTTCGCCTTCATTTTGAAAAAGGTATGCAAGCGTCGGGGCGGCACTCAAATGACGGAGTGTTAACTCACCTTCATCTTTGTCTTTCAAGCCCGCCAAGATAATACGAGCCTCGCGGTAAGCTTTCTGAGCAAAATCAACATCTAAGGCCTGATTTGCAACATCACCGGCCCAGCCCCACACCTGAACTTTTGCCCTTGGGCTTAACTTTTGCATACGAGCCACAGCAAGCTTTGCGTGCTCTTCAGATTTTTTGAAATCCTTCTTTTCTTGGCTCAAAAGACCCAAAATCAGGTTTTTCTCAAACGATTGCTTGGATTCTTCTCGAATGAATCCCAGTCGAGCCTCTAAATGACTCACCTCGGACTCTTCCCCCACCTTAAATTGGGGGCTATTCCATAGGGTTTTAGCCTCAATCAGGTTCCGTTCCTCTTGATCATCAATGCCTTCAAGGGTGAGGTGTTTCTCGATTGCAGCCACCACTTCCTTCTGTGTTGCCTCGTTCATTTGGCGATACGGGCCAATGATTTTAAGAGCAAGTTGTGTAAGATTTTTCTCTGCCGCGATCGAAGCAATCTTCATTTTAAGCTCATCTGCAAGTGGATCATGCGCCGGGAGAGGTAGAAAATCACCGTACTTTTCGTAGATAGCAATCGCGCCGAAGGGATCTCCCGCGTTCAACTTTTTCTCAATCAGAGTTTTAATTCCACCAATCATGGCGTGCTCAATGAGCTTACGCGTCTCTACTCCGGGATTTGTGCGAAGATGCTCAATCCCTTTTTCAATCGCTTTTTGATCCTGCTTGAATGAAATCAGCATCCTGACTTCGGAGAGGGCCACGAGTTCCCGAAAGAGCGTGGCATAAACAGCCCCATCACCGGTAAAGTTAGTCACCTCAGGGGATCCAAGAAAGCGCTCAGCCGAAGATTCATCGAAACCCGCATGTCCTCCACAAGGCAGCAGGCGAAGTCTGGCAATGATAGCACCCGGTGAGATCGGATAGCGATTGATGGTCTCTGTAAATGCTTTTTCAGCTTCAGCACTCAGACTTTGCTTCATAGCAGTAATCTCAGCCAAACGAAGACTTGCTCTCCATGCTGCTGGCTGATTTTGAGCTAATTGTAGGTATTTTTGATAAGCTGCTGCCGCACGATCCACCTCTTCCAACTGGAAGTAGCTCTCACCTAAGTTCAGAAGAACATTCGGATAATGAGCGAGATAAGATTCATGGTTTTTGATCGCTGCTGAATAGAAGGTAGCTGCCTGCGCATACTGCCCACGCTCGAAAGCCCCATCTCCCATTTTGAATGCAGCTTCCGCCCGAATTTCAGGCTTCGGAGCATTTTTCGAAAGCCACTCATACTCGGCAATGGCTTGTTCAGTCTGTTTAATTTGAAAGAGAGACTCAGCAATACCATAACGAAAAAGCCAAACGAGTGGGTGCTTCGGCATTTCTTTCTTCAGGTTCATAAAGCTCTCAAGCGCTGCGAGCCACTCCTTATTTTCAAAACTTTGGGCCGCTAAGAATCCGGCCGCCTGAAGGCCTACTTCTGAACCTCTCGCCTTGCGGGCAATATCCTGAATCAACTCACGCCCTTTATCTTCAAACCCCAAGCGATAAAGCGCATTGGCTTTTAAAAAAAGCATCTCGTTTTTATACTTTGACTTTGGATACTGCTTTTCCAGGAACTCAACTGTTTTGATCGAAAGTGCATGCTGATTATCTCGACTCAATTTCAGCGCAAGTCTCACCATTTCTGCTTCTTCCGAAGTACCCTTGGGCTCAGCATATTCAAAACGGTGATCAGGCACTTTTTCTGGGAAATAAGCTGAAAATTTTAGAGCCGGATGCTCTGCTTTGAATCGCAAAAACACAGTGGAGTTTCGGTTAAAAGGTTGTTCGCAGAACAGAAGCGCATTCCGACTATCTTGGATTCGCTTCTCACGAGAATCTTTCTTATCGATCTCACGCTTTTTAATCGCTTCTCTTTGAGCAATCAATCGAGCCGCCGCTTCAGTGCGCTTCAAGCGCTCCACATCTGCGCGAGTGGGGCCTTTTTTATAAAAGAAATCTACGATGAATTTGCCCTGCTCATCACGTCTAAAATCGAAGTGCTCCATGTGAGGGTCAGCAAACGCTTGTGCCCCGGTTGGAAAATGATAGTCCCCCTCAATGATCAAGGAAGCCTCTTTTTCTCGAACTTTGATGTGATCCAAACGTGAATCCCGAATGCTTTTCAAGAATTCGTTAAATTTTTCTTCTGCACCAAAGGGAACGCCCACATCCATCAAGGTGGCTGATGGGATGACGATTTGGAAACCTTTTACTGAATCATGTATTTCTGGCTTGAACGAATCATCAATTGAAATTTTGAGGCGAGAGAATGACGCCTGAGATTGAACTTCGATGGAACCATCGAACTCAAAGGCAAAGGAAAGCACCGGCACAAAAAGTGCCTGAAGCCCCAACCATACATATTTTCCATTCCATCGATTCTTCACAGTACCGATCACTCCCTTCCTAGTCGTGAATTGCCCAGTACTTCTTACCTATTGTGGCAGATTTTGCAGTGTTGCTGCAATCGAGATTTAAATAAATTTCTATTTTTATCCTTCTCATTTAGTTTTGCTTCCCCTAAAATGAAGTAAATCAATGAAATCATTTTACTCTTCACTCACGGCACTGCTCTTTTTTTTAAATGGCTGCAGTATATTAGTCGGCCAAGTCAAACCCGTTGAGGAAAAGTCCGTCAATTCTCAGACGAAAAACAAGCTCCTTAACCACCCTGACTGGAAACAGCTTGAAATCCAGAGCAGCGTAAAAAGCAGCACCGACATTCCAGATGCGGCTTGGCAATCTCAGAAAACCGCAGCAGTGATTTCCTTGAACTCAGTATGCCGTCGAAACATTGACAGAAGTGACGACCTGAAGAATGTGACCCGAATACTGCTCTCTCAGTGGGATCATTTAAAAATTTTGTCAGAACGGTCCCTTCAACTCTCCGGCTTTCCAGCTTATGAAACGGTCGCCCGGGGAAAGTATTTGGATCGTGATCGAAAGTTTAAAGTCATTGTCGTCAAATCTCCGTCCTGTGTGTACGACCTAGTTTTTTTAAGCCCGCTTGAATCTTTCAATGAAGAACTCTCTGTTTTTCAACAGTTTTATGATAATTTAATTCTTAAGTGATCGATACTCTACTCCCTCAACGCATTGGAAATAGAATGGTGAACGCCTCGCATTTTGCGGGTGGTTTTGCTCGTCTTACATTTCAAACGGTGAAAGAACTTTTCATCCCTCCTTTTCCTTTCAAACTCATCATTCAACAGGGTGCTGCCATTGGAGTGGATTCGATTTTGCTCGTCCTCATCACCGGGATCG
>CAIOKW010000279.1 GCA_903858975.1 Oligoflexia bacterium
AATCTTTTCTTTGATCTTATTTTCTGCGCTTTTCTATTTATCAGGGACCCAAATTCAAAAGCATTTGGAGCGATATCGGGTTTGTGTAGATCGGATTGCAGCCGGTTTAGAAGCGAACGAGTAGATCAGCAATCGCCTGTGCTGCAAGATTCTTTTGCTTTCTTGCCGCAACCACCATTTTTACCGCAACCGCCGCTTCTGCAGTTTCCATTGCCACACTTAGAGATCGCTTCGAAGTTCCAATTTCGAGGAATATCGTTCAAAACACGGATGGCTTCAAAAGGGTTTGAGAACTCTTGAACTCCGAGAGTTTCGCCGGTCGTGTGTCGAACCACATAGGCGGTGAAGGTCCCTGGATTCTCTTTATGTTCAGAGATTCCTGCCATTAATTCTTCATCAATTAGGAAGCCTTTTTTAAAGTTATCAACCGTGAATTTTTCCATCTTCTTCACTTTAGGAGAGGGTTTCGGAAATGTCAAAATGAGTCTAAACTCTACTGAGATGGTCAGAAATCGAAATTCCAATCAAAAAGGCCGGGTAACCTTGGATCGCGCGATATCAAAGCTTGGCTTGGGTTCTCGAGTGGAAGCCCAAGCATGGATTGAGGCCGGCCGAGTCAAGGTCCATGGTTCGGTTGAGACCAACAAAGCGCGCCTGGTGAATCCGGATACTGCTCATATTGAGATTGATGGAGCCAAGGCAAGCAAATCGGAATCGAAGATCTATCTTTTTCATAAGCCGAAGGGCGTTGTGACGACCAAGCGCGATCCGGAAGGTCGAAAAACAATCTACGATTTATTGCCAGACTCGCTTCAGTCATTCCATCCGGTGGGACGGCTCGATATGCATACAACCGGACTCCTGCTTCTGACCAATGATACCCGAATCTCCAGCTATCTCACTGACCCTAAAAATGAGGTTCCGCGCGTATATTTGGTTGGCGTCAAGGGTGAGGTGATTGAGTCCGTCGTCAAAAAAATGGAAGCAGGAGTAGAGGATTTAGGTGAGTTGCTTCGGGCTCAAAGTGCAAAGGTGTTGAAGGCGAGTGGCCGGGAATCCTTATTGCGATTGGAACTCACCGAGGGGAAAAATCGAGAAATTAGGCGGCTTTGCCTTTGTCTTGGTCATGAAGTGATTTCCCTTAAGCGGACCTCGTTTGGCCCCTATGAGCTCGCAGATTTAGAGCCCGGTAAGGTAATTGAGGCCTTGGATTTCAACAAACTTCGTTAACGATCCAAGCCCCCCTTGTGGTCTATATTTTTTATGTATAAAATGGAGTGAGGGGATATTGATGAAAAGCCTATTAAAAGTCATGAAGTCGAATGATGGATTCACAATGATTGAAATGATGATTGTGGGGGCGATTCTTTCCGTGATGGTACTCGCCTTTACGGGGTACATGTACCAGCAGGCGAAGCAAACCAAAGCAATGGGTGAGAAGCAGAGTTACAATCAGTTAAAAACAAATGTCATGAATGCAACCACCCAGCCTGAAACTCTGACTGCGTCTGAAGCGATTACCTTTCAGAACCTCTAAAGCGCTTGAATGATTGCAGTATTTCTCACTTTGGGCTCCAGTAAATCACTATATTAAACATCAACTAAATAAATAGAGACAAAGCTGTCGCCTTGCGTTAGGCTCCGCTAAAAAAGTGGAGTAAATTTATGAAGACAGTTTCTTATTTATTGATGGTCGGTTTGATTTCAAGCGGGGTAGCTCATGCTGAATCCGTGTCCCTTCTCTCAAATGAAGTGGACGTTTCCAATAATGCGACTTTAGTTCGTTCATCAGAAACACCAAGAAAAGTGAAGCTTTCAGTTTCTGTGCCCATCCAAAATAGAGTTTGTACTCAATATGCCCCAGTGCCGGTTTTTGGCCCAGATCCCTCATGCGGCTACAACGTGATCTATTACCCTTGCGGTGGAGGCGGCCATCATGAAGGTGGTGAGCACCATGGTGGGGGAAGACGTCGTGACGAAATGGCGATGCCGCAAGGAATGTGCGTTACACAACAAATGCGCTCATGCCAGCATCTTGAGACTCGCTGTGTTCAAACGGGTGTTGAAACCAGCATGGAAAACCGTAGAGTGACAATCGTGTTTGATAATGCTGAACTCAATGCAAATCAAACCGAGACGTACCAGTTTACGGCAAACCAAATGGGTGTTGATCGCGGCGTAGATTATGAATTTCGTGCAATCAGTACTGAAGCTCCAGTAAAGATTAAAAAATGGGACTTCATCTGGCACCGATTCAAAGTGAAAAGTGCACAATAAATAAACGATTGATCGCAGAGTTTTGAATTTCCTAGGCCTTCCGATTCATTTCGGAGGGCCTTTTTTCTAACGACTCCGCCGACTTAATCACTAAAAATCATCGTATAAAACTTTCTCCCGCTGGAGTTGGCTCGAACCGAGTACCCGACGCGTTTGAATCTCGGTGTTTCGATGTTCTGGCGATGTCCATCACTATTTAGCCAAGCAGTGACCACTGATTGAGGCGTGCTATAATTATAGGCAACATTCTCACCCACATATTTTGCATTCAAGCGTTGCTCAATGGCATTAGCTCTATCAGTAAAGTAGTCGTGGCTGGGGACGTTTTTTTGAATCATGTAGTTTTCATGATCTAGGCATTGATCAGAAATGAAATCATTTTGAATCACTTCTCCAAGGCCCATGCTCAAGCGATGCTGATTAATGAGTCGGATGCCTTCGATTTCTTCAGAGGAATAATTATAAACAGGAATGGGTGCAGGTGCAGGGGTAGGTTTCGGTCGAGGTCTTCCAAAGGCGTGGGCAGAAGTTGATCCAATCATGCAAGCGACTAACAGCAACACCGTAATGGAAATCCGTTTCATCATTTTTCTCCTCGAAACTTATAAAAATTAAATACTATAATTTACTCTATTGTATTTATTTAAGAAGTCAACTCAGCCTGTAGAACGGAACGAATGATGATCCGTCAGAAAAATAGCGAAACGAATCCGCGCATATCTTCTCTAACATTGGCAATTCGCGTAATACCCTAAAAGTTATATGAAACTCTTCCCGGTGCTAGTTTTACTCATTACTCCCACCTACTTTTGTGTTGTGGTGAATCCAGCAAACGTGATCATGATCAATGAGTGATTGCATGAATACCTGAATCCAATTGAGACTCAGGTATTGAAGATGAAGGGTGAATATTTAAGGGCAGTGTGATTCGACCGATGAGCAGGTGCTCATCCCTTGGAAGCCGATAAATTGAATCTTCCCTTATACTCCAAGAAAACCCACGAACTTTCCCCTCAGAATCTTCAAATAATCTGAACACACCCTCTCCAAGTCCGTCGTGATCTTTCCCGTTTTTTCCCTTAGCATACCGTGTATCAGTAGTCCCGTGCCCCGTATGGGAGCTATCGATGACGGTCAGTCCCCATTCGCCTTTGTTTAACAATGGAAAAGGCCTTACCGACGCCAGGAGGACATGCCCGGTGTTACCTTCCTTTCTAATCGAGTATCGGATTGCAAGAATATCACCCGGTTCAATTTGTGAAATCCTTTCAACTACTCTAAATCCCCGAAGTGACTCAATTGCATTATGAAAATCACTCGCTAATGGCCGAGAGTGGTTAAGCCAGGAAAGGACATCACCTTCTGATAAGCCGTAGGATTTACTGAGAAGCGCCAGAAGAAAACCGCTACAATCCGTGTGCGACTGAGCCTCGCCCTCGAACACAACCTTAGAAAATTTGTGTTCATAGCTGGTGTTCTTGAGATCAAGGCGAGAAATCAAATTGCGCGCCCGAAGGAGATGCTCTGGCACCTCAGCCTCCGGGGGTGTACGCGCGTGAACACAGGCTGACGAAAAAGCAAGCGTCATGGAGAAAGTAAGCAAGAATCTTAGCATATACTTAAACTATGCGCGATTTGACGTCATAATTGTTAGTAAAAAAGAGCACCCATTGAGAAGCATGTTTCGATTCGCCAAATCGAGGAATCAGTGTCAAACGAATACGATAAACGTCATTGAAACTGAATTCTAAAACGGTAGTTGGATTTAACTAGTAACTCCTAAATGGGCCGATCGAATCAATCCGAGAAAATACTCTCCATAGCCCTTGGATGATTCACTTCCCCATCCATCAACTACGGTGTCATTTCCGAGCCGTAGTAGGCAAGCATCCAACCTCAGTTTTCATCTACCTTATTTCAAAATCACAACACTTACCGGATGTGCATTGTGGATTGGATGAAGTGCGGAGAATGTTCGCTTTTGAATTAAATGATAATGAATGAGGGTAATGCTTGCTGAGAATTGTAGCGATTAATTGAATTAGTTTACTAAATTCGGTCTTAAGAGACACGCTCGCCTGTTTGATTCGATTTGCTATTCTTGTAAAGGATGTAAATGATCCATTGGCCGGTCAGAAGGATATTGCGGGGGCATCGGTGATCAAGCCAAGTAACTCCAAGTGTAGAAAATAGTGATTAAGTGATTCTGAACGGAAATTCAAAGATGGCTACTGAAACCAGTGTCTCGCTTTTACTCGGG
>CAIOKW010000280.1 GCA_903858975.1 Oligoflexia bacterium
AGTGTTGCATTACTTTTTGCGCATTTCCTACCGTCGGTGCAATTGCAGGAACAGGCCCCTGCTCTACTACAGGCTCTAATGATAATTCGTCTGAAAAATTCAATTCGTCCGTAAGGTCGTTTTGCTTGCTCATCGAATTGCCCCTCCTGGCGTTGTTACTAGCTCTTCGGGAGGTAGCGGCATTCACTGAATAGGAAATGATTGCCCTCTGGGGCTAAGAATCTATCGGTGGGCTTCAATGAGAACTGACGCAGGAAGTCGGCCCTGGCTTTCGCCCGCCTTTTCCACGGCTTTGGTTTCCCGCACCGGCAAAGAAATCATATGCTCTGTATTTTCTTCAAGCGTAATGGCTTGCTTTGAACCGCAGCCATCCTTCCCCACCTGAACCATATAGGCACCTGGGGGTGCAACCAAAGCAAAATGGCCACTTTGATCTGATTGGGATTCGACTTGGGTATTCGACCCCTCAAAGAGGCCCACTAATTTAATTTGATAATAACCCGCCGCACATCCCTCCGAGAGCTCAATGACTCCGGACAGTTTCGCTTGAATCGGCGTTGCCTTTTCGACTGAAGTCAACCCCCCCACGGACCCTGAATTCCGTGAGAAAAACGGCAAGGAGCAGGAAACTGCCGTCAATGCGAGCAGAACCGTTATGGTGGTCGTGTTTTTTCGGATCTTAAAGGCCATCACGAACCCATCGGCATATTTTGACGATTCATTAAGGACTTATTTGCCGTCCAATCGCTTTTTTAGGGTGGTAAAAATCTGATCGAACATGGGCTCGGTGAGAATCTTAGTAAAAGTATTTTGCTGACTGGGATGATAGGAACACAGGATGAGGCGCCCATCCTTTAAGGGAACCTGAAGA
The DNA here is from genome assembly GCA_903858975.1 of Oligoflexia bacterium. Classification (GTDB taxonomy): domain Bacteria; phylum Bdellovibrionota; class UBA1018; order UBA1018; family CAIMNF01; genus CAIMNF01. The sequence continues at coordinate 872 of CAIOKW010000280.1, forward strand.
CCATGAATAAAACGAGGAATGGCGCGCCCGGGTCTCACTTCTTCAGGAAGCACTCGCCAAAGGCCCTTCAGTGCGATTTGCCCGAGCACTAAGAAAACGCGCACCTCCTTGAGTTCTGAAATTTCTTCTTTTAAGTACTGGCTACAAGACTGCATCTCTTCCAATGTGGGCTTATTCTCAGGAGGGGCACATCGAGCGATTGCAGTAATATATACCTTTTGGAGCTTAAGCCCATCATCCCAACTGAGACTCCTCTCCTGATTTGAGAACCCAGCTCGGTAGAGGGCGCGGTAGAGCCACAGGCCGGAATTATCTCCCGTAAACATTCGTCCTGTTCGGTTCGCCCCATGTGCCGCAGGAGCAAGCCCTATCACGAGCACTTGGGCTTTCGGATCACCAAAACCGGGAACCGGCTTTCCCCAGTAACTGTCGTCTTTGAACTCTCGCTTTTTAACTTTTGCAATCTGCTGACAGTGAATCCTGAGTCTCGGGCAGGACTCACAATGAACGATCTTTGACTCGAGCGCCTTGAGGCTCATGGGAGCTTCACCTCACGACGCTCTCCTGGTTTAAGATCCCCCAGTTCAAACTCCCCCATTTGAATCCGCTTCAGTCTGACAACCGAAAACTGAAGCGCACCAAACATGCGCCTCACGAAACGGTTACGCCCCTCACTCACGGTGACTCGAAAATGATTCTTACGATCGAGCTCTTCAATTTTTTCAAAGCGCCCGGGACCATCCGAAAGCTCCACCGAATCGCAGGCAATCTCTAAAAATCCTGGAACCCCTTTTCCTTCTACTTCGACCTCATAAACCTTAAGGACTCCGTAGCGTGGATGGGTTAAATTTAAGATTAAATCCCCATCATGCGTGAGCAGCAAGAGGCCTTCAGAATCAAAATCAAGCCTTCCCACAGGATTAAGTCCCGGATCATCTCTGAAATAATCCATGATCGTCGGGCGACCCTCGGGGTCACTCTTCGTCGTCATGACTCCGCGGGGCTTATGAAAGAGAAAGGTTCGCTTCACTGCAGGCTTTGCTACTGGCACTCCATCGAGCGTTAATTGGTCCAGCTCCAGATCCAGCGTCCTACCGAGATCCGTGAATACTTCACCATTCAGCGCAACTCGACCGGCCGAAATGGCCTCTTCGGCCTTTCTTCGACTCATGAGCCCTGCGCCTGCAATAATTTTTTGTGCTCGTTCTTTTGCCATTGCCGATCACCCAAAGCTTGGCGCCACCCAGGGCGCATAACAAAAAGGGCCAGAATCTCAATTAGAGTCTGGCCCTTTTTTAATGATTTCTAATTCCGATTATTTTTTAGCTTTTTTCTTACGGAATGCTGATTTCTTTTCAACAGCGCGTTTAGATTTGCCATCGAAAAGTTTTTTCGCGAATTCTTTGTCCGCTACAATTTTAGCATTACGCTTGTCACGTCCGAGTTTACGAAGAGTGCGGCGTCCGAGTTTTGCTTTTGGGGTCGTAGTAGTTGTTGTAGTTGTAGTTGGCATTTTTTAGTTCCTTATTTATTTCTTGGTTAAAGTTGCTTGGCCTGGCTTCCAGTTCACAGGACAAAGTTCGCCGGTTTGAAGGGCTTGAAGTGTGCGAAGGGTTTCTTCGACTGAGCGACCCACGCCGAGAGCATTAATGCTCATCGCTTGAAGTACGCCGTTTGGATCGATGATGAAAGTACCGCGAAGCGCGATACCTGCGTCTTCAATGAGAACTCCGTAGTTGCGAGACACTGAATGATTCGTGTCAGCAAGAATCGGGAATTTCACTTCTGGAAGATCTTTTTCAAACCAAGCTTTGTGCGAGTGCTGGCTATCAGTCGAAGCAGCGATGACTTGGCAGTTTGATTCTAAAAACTGTTTCTCAAGTTGAGCAAAACCACGAATCTCTGTAGGGCACACGAAGGTGAAATCGAGTGGATAGAAAAACAAGCAAACCCATTTCCCTTTGTAATCTTTCAAAGACACATCTTTAAACTGTCCTGCAACATACGCCGGAGCTTTGAAATCGGGTGCCGCTTGTCCTACTTTTAAATTCCACATGATGGAGATTCCTTTCTGATTCTACTCACTTTTAATTTCATTTACCTTAATAGCAGAGGTAAACTCTGACAAGAGAAATGCCAAAACCCCTCAGTATTCGAGCACAAATATATCTGATCTTGATCCCTGCCCTCCTCTATTTGGGCCTTTTTCTGGCGCGTCCACTCTGGATTCACCCCTGGTGCGCAGTCAACCCAAGCCCCTGTACCCCAGATAGCGTGAACGGATTTGATCAAATTTCGCTTCATTACAACTCGATGACCGCTGATTTCATTTCAAATCTGCTGCAAAACAGTATCGGCGTCTTTGCATTCATCTTCCCTTGGATCTTCCTCAGGGGAGATGCCCAGCGATCCATTCGGCTCAATCTCACACTCCTCATGGCTACTGCATGGAATGGGGCCTTCGTTGAGCTCGTTCGAGCCCTGGTGCAACGCCCTCGCCCCCTCGTTTTCAATAGTCCCTTGGGTGATGGGGCTAATATCAATCAATACACTTCATTTTACTCAGGCCATACCAGCTTCGTTGCGCTCGCTCTTTGCAGTACGCTCATGTTTTCAATTACTTACGCAAAAGAGAGGACCAAATCTGCGTTCCTTCTCCTGTTTGCTTTTGTCTCCCTCAGTTTCCTCACGGGAGCCCTTCGGGTGATGGGGGGAAGGCATTTCCCGAGCGATACCCTCGCAGGCTTTCTTTTTGGAACTGTGATCGCCTACTCCATCTCTAAATCTGTAATGCGCCGCATTAAATGATTGACAGATCAGTTCTGAAATTATAACACAGTGCGTCTATGAACACACTTTCACGCTTCATCGGGCTCACCCTTTCCCTCACTCTCGCCAACACCTTTGCCAACGCACAACAAGGCGAGCCCAATCTCCACTCCCCCCAAGAGCATGAAGTTGATACCGCCCACGATCGAGGCGAGAATGATCCTTCTCGGGGTCACCGCTACAAACTAAAAACCCCCATCAATCAAACCACGCTCATTTTCACGGGCGTGAACTCCCACATCAATGCAAATATCGACAACTCACTTAGCCACGCTCTCTTTGATTACAATTATGTTAGCTCGAGCGATCTCTTGAAAGACCCCGAATACACCAAGCTTTATAAAATCCATTCTCACCGTTACACTCCGCAACTGGAATACGGTCCCACCACCGTAAACTCGGACCATGAATATGAGGGCATCAGCGATCGTAAATACGGCTACTGCTGGGGCTACTCAACAATGGTTCGCTATTTTACGGTGCTCGGATTTTTTGATCCCAAACTCCCGCGCCTTTCAAACATTGAATTTTATAAGAACAAAATCGATCAAATCTTAGCGGGAGAAGCGACGGTTATTCCCGGGTACGCGAACCTTCGCGAGTTCACTTTAGATCCACAAATTGAAATGTATTTAAAGTTAAACGCAATGGAGCTTTGGCGCTCTCGCGCGGTGAGCACCTCCTCACTCAATATCTTCAGAAAAGCAACCGACTCTCTCAACTACAGTGAAGTCGACACGCTTCTCAGTAAACTTGAAAAGAAAATTGCTCGCGGTGAATTGCCAAAAATACTTTTCTCTTCTTTGATTCCTGCAGAAAAAGTATTGGGCTTAAACACCGATATTCATGTGGTGCTTGCCTATAAAGTTGAACGACTCTCTAAGGGTCGCGCACGCATTCACCTCTGGGATATTAACTTCTACACCGAAACCCTGATGCGTGAACCGAAGTACCTCGAAATTACAGAGCAACATGGTATTCGATACGAGCCCTGGTATGAACCTACAAAAACCTATGCCGAAGGCAGCGCTCTGGTGTCACGGGTCACTCTCGCGCCCGAAGACAGCGCTGAAAACATGCAAATGCTGAAGAGCTTAAAAAGCTTTTGCGAAAACCGCACTACATTGAAGTATTGCGTAGAGAATTCTAGAAACTAATTAATCAATCTGATCGTGCATGAGTTCTTCACCGGGCTTAACACCTTGTGAATTCACGATCTTTGCAGGAATTCCGGTTGCGGTGCTGTGATCCGGAACTGATTTAATCACCACCGAATTGGCTCCAATTCGAGCATGATTCCCGATCGTGATATTTCCAAGAATTTTAGCCCCAGCCCCCACCACGACGTGACTCCCAATAGTGGGATGTCGCTTGGTGGGATTGAAATCCACTCCGCCCAGAGTTACGCCGTGAAAGATCAAACAGAAATCACCAATCTCTGCAGTCTCACCAATCACAACACCCATCCCGTGATCAATAATCAGATTACGACCAATTTTCGCTCCAGGATGAATATCAATCCCCGTTAAAAAACGAGAAAGCTCACTGACCGCTCTAGGGAAAAATGGGACCCGCGCCTGATAAAGAAAATGCGCAATACGATGAAAACCAAGTGCTTTCACACCCGGATAGAGGAACAAAACCTCTAAGGAACTTTTCGTCGCAGGATCGTATTTACGGTAGGTCTCGATGAGTTGCCACATTAGGCACCCATGATATTAAATCCCGAGTCCACATACAATACATTCCCCGTCATGTGGCGTGCGCCATCCTGACAAAGGAAGGCTGCAAGGGAACCGACATCTTCGGGCGACACATTCTCATGCATTGGAGCTTTCTGCTCAATTTGCCCAAGAATATCTCTAAAATTTGAAATACCGCCTGCCGCAGCAAGCGTTTTGATAGGGCCCGCAGAAATGGCATTCACGCGGATTTTCTTTTGGCCTAAGTCATGCGCAAGGTATCGAACACTCGCCTCAAGGGCCGCTTTTGCAACGCCCATGACATTGTATCCAGCAACCACTTTTTCAGCGCCATAGTAAGTCAGCGTAATAATGCTTCCGCCTTTTGCAGGGTCCATGAGTTTCTCTGCTTCGCGAGCAGTCGCCACTAATGAGTAAGCACTGATATCTAGAGCCTGCGCAAAACCTGCGCGAGAAGTATCCACGAAACGCCCTTGAAGCTCTTCTTTACTCGCAAACGCTACCGAGTGAATCAGGATATCAAGACCGCCCCACTTCTCTTTTACTTTTTGGAACAAGTTTGCAATTTGCTCATCGCTCGTGACATCACAGGCTTCAATCAGATCCGCATTCACGCTTTCTGCGAGAGGACGCACTCGTCTTTCGAGCGCATCTCCCAGATAATTGAAAGCAAGCTTTGCTCCTGCTTGATGAAGGGCTTCTGCAATCCCCCACGCAATGGATCGATCATTGGCAAGGCCCAGAATGAGTGCTTTTTTACCTGCGAGTGTGCTCATGATTTCAAATTCCGATCTATAAACAAATGCCGTTGCCGTAAAAAGTACTCAGATTCTGTCTGAATGTGGTGCTCATGAAAGAAAGCGGACAAACCGGTGACCCGTCGAGAAGAACCTGAAAGCCCACAGACCCTGAAATCACGAAGGTCCCAATGATTTGGCCTGACACCACAGAATCGCCTGGGCGCACGAGCAAGTTATTCATTCCATAAATACGAGTCGCCAAACGACCTGAGTGTGCAATCGTAACATAGGTTGCACTCGTACCATTGAGAGTCGTGACGCCAGTGCTGGTAACAATTCCATTTGCTGGAGCAAGGTAAGTTCCGGTGGTTCCAGAGGAGGTAAATACCCAATAAGGATTTGCGGAACTAAATCCAGAGGTCAGGGCATTGAAGGTATAAGATTGTGGAGTAATGCTATCTAACTGAGGAAGTGAGCTGTCTGAAAATAAAGAAAGCGGATCTACCGTCCCTGCTGCATTTCCGCAGCCCGAAGCACCGATGATCAAACTCATTCCTAAGACCAAACTTAAAATTGTATTTTTCATGGAATATTCCTTTAAATTAAAATTGATAATTCACGCCGAATGAATAGGTCAGATAGCTCATTTTGCTCGAAGCAATTAGATAAGTGACCGGGATGCGTGCATAAACCGAAAACCCATCTCCTACCTTATACTCTACTCCGCCTCGCACTTGGGCAGCAAAGTAAGCATAGGCGCGGTAAGCGGTGGCCGATTGAGAATTCAAATATGCAAAAGCGGCTCCTACCGATGCAGCAATGGTCGTTGAGAAATCACTGAACACTTTTCCTGGAAGCTCAAGGCCCGCCATGATCGGAAACACTCGAAATGCAGTCGTAGTATCTGATCTTAAAGTCAGAGACTGATACCCGACGCTCACAAAATTATTCACAGCCGGATTCAAAATGGGATCCACATAGAACGCGCCACTGAAACCTAAGTTCGAGTTAAAGTTCTGAGCCGAAGCGCCCACCCC
>CAIOKW010000281.1 GCA_903858975.1 Oligoflexia bacterium
ATCACTTATGGGTCCATCCAGGAGTCACCCTCTGGGGTGAGCGTCCTGAGATTGAAGCTTGGGCAAGGCAGGCCGGAGTGAGTGCGATTAGCTCCTCTGCTAAGAATCTTCAGCTGTTTTGGAATATTCATCAATCCCTGAGTCTCGCAAAAAGCTTAGAGATCCCAACTCTCGTATTGTCTGATGAGCCCGTGACCTCCATTCGGGAGATCGAGCAGACGATCAAGAAGCTCGGAGAAGAGAATCGAGCGATGCTCCCCTTCGTCTTAAAAAGCGCCTATCGTGCTCGAGGTGGATATGGGGTTCGGGTCATCCGGCAGCTTGAAGAGTTAAATGAATGGGTACCGATCTGGATGAATCAGATTCAAGAAGGGTCTGGAACCACGCTCTTGTTTTTTGAGCGCTTTCTAGAAAGTGCACGCTGCTTTGTTCAGCCTTTTGCTCGGACGAAAGAGGGGCACATTGAGTTTTTCCCGATCATTGACGGCTCGCTCATGTTCGAGGGCAAAAATTGGATCGAAGTCTGTCCAGCCCAAAGCCTTGATGATTCCATTCAAGAAAAGTTGGAAGACTACGCGACTCGCTTTTTAGAGGGAGCGGATTTTGTTGGAATTGGGAACCTGGTGTTTCTCAGTAATGGAGTAGAGGTTTATTTCACGGAAGCCCTCGGCCGATTGAATTTCGGATATCGCCTGTGGGAAAGTGTTGCGCGGACGAAAGCCGTACAATGGCAAATACACACCTTAGCGCCAGCCCTGCTCGCTCAAGCACCGAAGTCACGCCCCCGTTTGCAGGGCTATTCAGCTGATGGTGGAGAAAGTCCCATTTGCGGGATCAATCTGAAGCTTTATGCAGAAGATACTTGGCTCAAGATTCCTCATCCGGGAGTGATTAATGAAGTCTCTCAGGTCACCGAGTGGAGTGATGGCTCTTTCGAAGGGACCCTGAACTGGGGCGTTTCACCAGGCCAAAACCTCGATTGGAAAACAAGTGGTGCCCTTGGGCAAATTACTCTTTTTGCAACTGACTGGAAAACGGCGCTCGAAAGCGCTCGGAAAATTCTGGGTGAGATTTGGATTTCGGGTGGAATTCAAACTAACGAACGCTTTTTATTAGAGCTTCTCTCTCATCCTTGGGTTGAGGAGTCTATGTTCTATACAGGATTTGTGGACGAAGAGTTTATTCCGAAGCAAGTTCCAGACCCATCTTGGTTTCCCATCATTTCAAGTGCATTAGCTGAAGTGGCCCCAGCTTTAAATGAAAACGAAAGCTTCCTTTGGATGAATCAACGCCTTCCAGTTTCGCAAAATAAGATCCGATGGACACAGAGATTAGAAATCGGTTCCGAATCGCTTCGCGGAGTGAAGGGGTTTTATCAAAATGAATCGGGAGCGACTGAGCGCATTTGCCTCTATCCCATTCACGATCGTCGATTCATTGTTCGAATCAAGAACTGGTTCTTTTCCATTCGTCGATCTGAAAAAGGAAAGCCGCTCCAGTTGATGGCCCTCACGAGCGGTCGGGTGCACTCTATTTTTTACAAAGAGAATAGTAAGGTGGAGCCAAAGCATTCCGTCTTAATTATTGAAGCGCACCAGAATTTGATTTCACATCGACTTCCGATCCCGGTGACGATCAAAAGCCTCCAAGTTCGGGCAGAAGACGAAGTGGTCGTCGGGCAAGAACTCGCAATACTTGAACGATATATTGAAAACTAAAAAGGAGATAATATGGCAAGCTTTTCAAAGAAATTCGAAATCCCAGGTAAAACATCAGAAGTGATTTACGGTGCGGTTTCTACCGACATTGATCGCTTCTTAAGCAAGACTCCACTCGGAACAGTCGATGTGACTCGCGAAGATGCTCAGAAAAAAGTGAGTTTTAAATCATCAATGGCCAGTGGAAGTCTTCAGGCTAAAGACGGAGAACTTGCAGTTGAGGTTTCTCTCAGCTTCCTTGCTTCTGCCTTCAAAGGCAAAATCGAAGAAGGTATCACCCGTTGGCTCAATAAAACCTTTAACGTATAAGGGTCACGATCATCGAAGCGAAAAAATCTTCCGGTTCTGTTTTAAAGTCAGCAGGGGTCATGGGAATTGCGGTTTTGTTAAGCCGCTTACTTGGACTGGTGCGCGAACAAGTCTTTGCGGCCATGTTCGGAGCCTCCAATGCTACGGATGCCTATCAAATCGCTTTTCGGATTCCAAATCTTCTGCGTGATTTATTTGCAGAAGGCGCAATGAGTGCGGCCCTTGTTCCTACTTTTATTCAAGTTCAAAAAGAACAAGGTGAAAAGCGAGGGTGGCAGCTGGCCACTCGAGTGTTTGTGGTCTTATTTTTAATTGTCAGTTTGATCACGATCCTCGGGGTTTGTTTTGCAGAACCGATTGTTGGCTTCTATGCCAGCGCATTTAAAGCTACTCCCGGTAAGTTTGAGCTCACGGTAGCCATGACTAAAATCATGATGCCGTTTTTCCCTTTAGTCGCCTTAGCAGCGGGTTTCATGGCGATTTTAAATGCCTGCGGGAAATTCTTTATTCCATCATTTGCCTCGGCAATGTTCAATCTCGTGTCCATTGTTGTCGGCGTGATCTTAGCGAAGATTTTTTCCGGAATGGGTCGACCGAGCATTGAAGGGATGGCTTATGGAGTGGTGGCAGGGGGATTGGTTCAAGCTCTCATTCAATGGCCAGTGCTCAGGCGACAAGGATATCGTCCGATTTGGAACGAGCCTTTGAATGTTCCAGTACAGTCGGATCCGGGCTTAAGCCGCATGATGCTTCTCATGATCCCGGGAACGGTGGGGCTTGCTGCAACCCAAATTAATATTTTGGTGAACAGTATTTTCGCCACTTCGGTAGGAGAGGGGGCGGTATCTTGGCTCAATTACTCGTTTCGATTGATGCAGTTCCCGATCGGAATTTTTGGGGTATCACTCGCAACCGCCACTCTTCCCGCTTTTAGCCGCTTCTGGACAGAACATGATTACGAAGGAGCGTCCCACTCCCTTTTAAAATCAGTGAAGCGTGTCTTTGCAATTAATTTTCCCGCTTCTGCAGGTCTTGCCTTTTTAGGAGTCCCTATTATTTCTCTGATCTTTGAACACGGGCGATTTCATCACGCAGACTCAGTGGCCACCGCCGAAGCGCTGGCCGCGTATGCGATTGGCCTAACGGCCTATTCGGTCGTGAAAGTTCTGGTGCCGATTTGTTATGCCATGGGAGAAACCAAGGTTGCGGTGATTTCGAGCTTTTTTTCAGTGCTTTCGAACTTAATTTTTAATCTGCTTTTCGTGAAGAAGCTTGGATTTGTGGGGCTTGCTTTTGGAACTTCGCTTACTGCTATTCTCAATTCCACTCTTCTTTGGTTTTGGATCTCCAAGAAAATGAAGAAAAAACAGGTGTCGGCTAAAACTCAAGAAATGCTAAAATCCTGTGTTCAGTTTGCAGGAGCCGCACTATTTATGGGAGTTGTGGTCTGGTGTGTCGATCAATATCTGATGGAACCCCTAAATCCTCAGAATCCTCTCTGGTATCGAGGAATTCGAGTGTTCACAGGCCTCATTCTTGGCGTGGGGAGCTACTTGGGTGTGAGTATTTTACTAAAGCTCCAAGAATCGCTTGAAATAATTGATCTATTCAAGCGAAGATTGAGTCGAGGGAGACCCTAATGTACACAAAAAAAGAACACATCAAAGTCCTGGCGAAAAACGTCGTGACTCGCCTGGAACAGGATGAGTCCATCGTATTGAACCCTCGCACGCGACAAATTGTTTATCAGGACCTTTTTCTGAAATTAGAATCTATGATTCTTACAGACGAAGACATCCGTACTAAAATTCTTTCAGAATTGGGCTTGAAGTCAGAAGAACTTGGCGAAACGGGCTATACTGAAAATGATCAATATAAGGCTGCCAAATCAGTCATTCTCTCTAAGCTCGGTGAGAACGCCGTTGCGGGTCTTTATTATCAACGCCCCGTGAAAATGGTTGCTCAAGAGATTGGCCGCTTTTTGATGAGTCATGCTCAGGTAGAAGACGTGTTCCCAAGCGATGAAGAAATCGAAAAGGCAGTGGTGGACTTCCTGAAGCGCTTTAATCCAGAGCAATTACACTAGAATTTTCCAAAGTCATTTTTTTGGCGACTAAAGCATGTTCTGCCCCGATTAGGTGTGGCGGAGGCATTCTTTAGTCGTTACACTTTAGAGGCACCCTCCTGAGCTCCAGGACGGAAAATATAGGGAGTTGCGAGTGAATTTTCGATACAGTCATCAACTGAGTTTTTCATTAATTTTGAGTTTAGGCCTTACCGGGTGCGCGGGTACGCTCACCGGGAACTGGCTTAAGTCTGGTACTCCAGCATCCATGGAGAGTAGCTCAAAACCTGCAGTCGAATCAGCATCCGTTGATTCCCTCACTCTTTCATCAGAGACCGGTAAGCTCGCAGGTACGGTGATGGAATACCGAGGCACTAAGATTCCTGTAACCAATTTTGATCTGCCGGTTGAAATGAACAAATCCGTAGAAAAGTGGATCGACTATTTCACGGGTCGTGGTCGGGGGCATTTTGAAAAATACCTTGAGCGTTCAGAGTACTTTATCCCGTTTATTCGCCCCATTTTAAAGAATGCAAAAGCTCCTGAAGATTTAGCCTATCTGGCTATGATTGAGAGTGGCTTCAATAACAATGCCCGCTCGAATGCAAGAGCAGTAGGCGCATGGCAGTTTATTTCTGCTACCGGTCGACGTTATGGTCTTGATGTAAATTGGTGGGTAGATGAACGTCGGGACGTTGAAAAATCAACGATCGCGGCTGTTCAATACCTAAAAGAGCTCAATGCGATGTTTGGGAGTTGGCACTTAGCAGCCGCGGCCTACAATGCGGGTGAAGCGAAGATCCAAAAAGCGATCATCAAGTATCACACTCAAGACTTTTGGGAACTTTGTGAGAAGAAGCGAAAGTACTTGAAGCCTGAAACCAAGAACTATGTTCCGAAACTTTTTGCAGCAGCAATCATTGGGAAGAATAGAAAGTTTTTTGGCTTCGAAGAGAATTATACCAGCTTAAAAACGGTGAATGCGGCAACGGTTGCTGCGAAGGCCGA
>CAIOKW010000282.1 GCA_903858975.1 Oligoflexia bacterium
ATCATCGCCGTCACGAAGTCTGCATACGCAACCTTCCATGCACCCCCGTGTCCACCTCCGTGTCCACCTTGTACTTTTTTAATGACGATCGTGACGCCTTTTTCTTTATCCTTGGCCACTCGCTACCTCGTTATGCTGCTGCTTTTTGACCAGAGGTTGCCTTATCGACTTCATCGAAACTGGGGCGAACACCTGGCGGTACTGTTCTTCGAGCAAATTCTACACAAACTTTAGGAGCACATTCTTTTGCTAGCGCTAGAACGGCTGATTTAATGACATCAATGTATTTACCTGCTTCATGAATGTCTGATTCAATTTTTGCGGCCAAGGGCTGCATGAATCCATAGGACACCAAAATACCGATAAAGGTTCCGACGAGGGCGGCCGCAACGTTGTGACCAATCGCCTCTTTACCATCTGAAAGTGAACCCATTGTAATGACAACCCCAAGAACGGCCGCAACGATCCCCAGACCCGGCATCGCATCTCCCAGCTTCGTAATCGTAGCAGGAGCATGAAGTTCTTCCTCGTGAGCTGATTTGATATCTTTATCCATTAAGTCTTCTAGATCATAAGGACTCATGGGAGAAGACACCTGCACTTTTAAGGTGTCACAAAGAAAGTGGAGGGCGTGATGATTGGAAAGAACGCCCGGGTAACGTTTAAAAATTTCTGAAGCCTCTGGCTTCTCCACGTGAGGTTCAAGAGAAAGTGGGTTCGTCTTGACCACTTTACAAAGCTCATAAAGGCACATGAGCAGTTCTAAGTATTGCTCTTTAGACGTCGGCTTCGACTTCAGTGCGTGAAGTACAGAGTGAATGATCGCCTTGATCTGTGCGGTAGAGTTCCCGATGACGAGTGCTCCCGCCGCTGCACCGAAAATGATCAAAAACTCGGTAGGCTGATTCAAGACCATTACGTTACCGTGATGGGCTACATACCCCCCGATAACACATGCGATAACGATAATTCCACCAACTATGACCATAGGTTTTCCTCAAAGTCTTGTCGGTCAAATCAGGAGAAAACTTGACCATTCATTTCTTTTATAGGGGGTCTAATCATATGCTATTGAAATCATGATGCTTTCATAGCGCCTTAGATAAACTGGAGTTGTTTAGTCAGTTTTTAGTTCCTTTTCTCACCTCCATCCTGTACACTGCGCCCCAAATGAAGGCCCTTGCTTGGATCACTTTACTTCTCTTTCATCCCGTCAGCGCATCTGAGCTGAAGTGTACCCTCATTCCCTCCAGCGTCCCTTCTTGCACTGTTCAACTCTGCCTACTTCCCAGAGTGGAAACCTATCCCCGCTCCAGCATCCTCATCGCACCCATGATGAGTCTAAACACCCCTCTTAAACTTCGAGTTCACTTTCATGGATGGACTCAAGAATCAGATGGCACTCCACGAAATTCAAACTATGATTTCGCCTGGCCTCATTCAGAAATCGAACCAAACCTTTCAGACGCTATGAAAATGGTGTCTGCGTTTGGGCTGGATCAAGCCTCCTGTGGCCTCGCCCCCGAAACCATTCTCGTTCCACTGAGCCGCGGTCATGATGATGATTATAAAAAATATTTTATCAGCCCCGAAAACTTTGAATCCTACCTCAATCCAATGCTCAAAATCTTACTCAGCACACAAGCTGGCTTGAGCGAAATCTCTTTGAGTGCTCACAGTGGGGGCGGGAAAATCTTGTCTCAATCGCTGGACTTAAATGATTTACGCATTCGAAATATTAAACTCTACGACGCGACCTACGACCAAAACACGGTCGACACGATGAACCACTGGATTCAAAATCACGATCCCAGCACATCGAGAAGTCTTGAAATCTACTCTGTCACTCCCGGCACGAGGACTTATAGTCGACTCATCACGCTTGAAGGAAATCACTCTACTTCAGGGCAAACCGGATACAGCCAATCCCTTAATTCAAAGCTTCTCAGTGAAATACGCACAGATGAAAAATTCGATCATTACACCCTCGTGAAAGCACGATGGATCAGTTCAGAATGGAGTAAACCATGAAAACAAAAACCTACGCCCTTGCAATCCTCGGAACCCTCATGAGCCTTTCCGCTCATGCTGCCTCCACACTTTATATTGGAGACTCTCACTCTGCTGGAACCTTCGGTGAAGCTCTCGATTCCAAGCTCCGCACCCTTCCCGACATGAAAGTGCGATCGGTTGGAAGCTGCGGATCGATCATTCATTGGTGGTATACCGGAACGCCCACTCCGTGCGGCTATCGAAGCGTCGAACAGAATGGAAAAGTCACTACCGCTTTGAAGGCACCGACTCCACTCGTGAAAGATCTCATCAAAGAAACTAGCCCTGATTTGATCATCGTAGAGTTTGGCACGAACTATGTGAAGGGCTATCCGGATGAAACCTTAATCCATGATGTGAAACGCCTGCTGGGTGACATTGATCAAACTCATGCGAAATGCCTCTGGGTGGGTCCACCTGACTCTCGAAAATATAGAACGACACTCCCACCACTAGCGGATCGCTTAGAGAAACTCGTCAGTGAACGATGCCAATGGGTCAATAGCCGAGAATACACTCATTATCCAGAAACAGGGGGCGATGGTGTTCACTACGAGACCACCGCACTCCATCCCATCGCTCGCGCTTGGGCTGAGG